>NZ_JBFBIV010000061.1:0-52810 GCF_040702025.1 Streptomyces sp. NPDC088194
GCCGAACCGGTAGATGCCGACCTTGTCGCCGAGCGCCTGCTTGAACGCGGCGCCCAGCGCGAGCGCGGTGTCCTCGATCGTGTGGTGCGTGTCCCGGCACCGTGACCTGAGCGTTTCGGCCGGCCCGGGGAATCAATCAGGGCCGCCGAACGCTGTCCAGTAGGTGAAGAAGATCGGATTCCTCTCCTTCGGACACTGGTCGCCGAACCCGCACTCCGAGACGCGTACCGCCGCCGACTTCCTGCATCAGTCGATCGATCTCGCGGTCGCCGCGGAAGAGCTCGGCGCGGACGGCGCGTACTTCCGGGTGCACCACTTCGCGCGGCAGGCGGGCAGCCCCTTCCCGCTGCTCTCGGCCATCGGCGCGCGGACCTCGAAGATCGAGATCGGCACCGGTGTGATCGACATGCGGTACGAGAACCCGCTGTACATGGCCGAGGAGGCCGGCGCCGCCGACCTCATCTCCGGCGGCCGGCTCCAGCTCGGTATCAGCCGCGGGTCACCGGAGCAGGTGATCGACGGCTGGCGCTACTTCGGTTACACCCCCGCCGAGGGCGAGAGCGCCGCGGACATGGCCCGCCGGCACACCGAGGCGTTCCTCAAGGTGATCGAGGGCGACGGCTTCGCGCAGCCGAACCCGCGCCCGATGTTCCCCAACCCGCCCGGACTGCTGCGGGTCGAGCCGCACAGCGAGGGGCTGCGCGAGCGGATCTGGTGGGGTTCGGGCTCGAACGCGACCGCCGTGTGGGCCGGGCAGCTCGGGATGAACCTGCAGAGTTCCACCCTGAAGGACGACGAGACGGGCGAGCCGCTGCACGTCCAGCAGCGCAAGCAGATCGAGGCGTACCGCGAGGCGTTCCGAGCGGCCGGCCACCAGCGCACCCCGCGGGTGTCGGTCAGCCGCAGCATCTTCGCCCTGACCAACGACCTGGACCGGGCCTATTTCGGCCAGGACCGCGAATCGCGCGACCAGGTCGGCATGATCGACGACACGACCAGGGCGATCTTCGGCCGGTCGTACGCCGCCGAGCCGGACGCGCTGGTCAAGCAGCTCCGGGAGGACGAGGCGATCCAGGCCGCGGACACCCTGCTGCTGACCGTCCCGAACCAGCTCGGGGTGGAGTACAACGCGCATGTGCTGGAGAGCATCCTGACCCACGTGGCCCCGGAGCTCGGCTGGCGCTGACCCGCCCACCCGGGCCCGGGTCGCCCCGGCCCAGCCGCTCACCCCGGCTGGGCCGCACCCGTTTTCGGGGCCGCCGCCGCGAAAGGACCGTCACCGCGCCGGCGAAGTATACGACCGGCCCGCCCGGGCCGCCGCCCCACCGTTCCGCCTGACAAGCCGCAATACTCCGCGCCACCGGTCCGGCCACCGCACGCGTCGAACGGCCGCTCCGACAGCGACTTCCGTCGACTTCAGTCAGAAATATCCTCGCACGCCACCCGCCGAGGCCGCCCCGGAACGCGCCCGTTGGTCAGGATCGAGCCGACCGGCGCGGGCACACCGGGCACCACCCGCGCACCAGGGCGCGAAGTCGCCCGGACCCGGCTCCGACCTGGGCTGACGACCGCTTTTAGGCATATTCAACCCCGCTCGCCGCTACCCGCGCCGGCCCCGCCCAACCGCCCGATCTCCTTGCCAAAGCGCCTATCTGACGCATCGTGCGGGTTCCGTGGGAGTCCTGAAGGAAGTCTTGACTTCTGCTCATACCAAGCTGAACAGTGTGTCAGCGAGATTTCGTCAGCCCGGCAGGCAGCCGCGATGCACGGTGCGTCGTACGCGAAGGAGACATCGTTGTCATACCTACGCAATCCGCGCACTCCGCGCATGCCACCGTCAAACGGTGCCGGCCTGCTCCCCCATGAACCTGTGCCCCAGCGGGGTATGACGTGAAGGAGACAACCATGCGCTCCCGAAGACTCAGATCAGCAGTTGGACGACGAGTGCTGACCGCCGCGTTGGCGGTGAGCGTGGTCGCCGGGGTGCCGGCGGTGGCGCAGGCGAGTCCGCAGTCCGCGGCGCTGTCCGCCGCGGACTCGACGCAGCCGATCTACCTGAACACGCACTACACCTTCGCCGAGCGGGCCGCGGACCTGGTGTCGCGGATGACGGAGGCCGAGAAGGTCGCGCAGCTGCAGACCAACAACGCGCCGGCCATCCCCCGGCTCGGGGTCCAGCAGTACACGTACTGGAGCGAGGGCCAGCACGGCATCAACCGGCTCGGCGCCGACACCCAGGCCGGCGGTCAGGGCGAGCTGGACGTCACGGCGACCAGCTTCCCGGTGAACTTCGCATCCACGATGTCGTGGGACCCGGAGTTGACGTACCAGGAGACCACCGCGATCTCGGACGAGGTGCGCGGCTTCCTCGACAAGTCGCTGTGGGGGAAGGGCCAGAACAACATCGGCCCGTCCGCGTCGGACTACGGCGACCTCACCTTCTGGGCGCCGACGGTGAACATGGACCGTGACCCACGATGGGGGCGGACCAACGAGTCGTTCGGCGAGGACACCTACCTGGCGTCCACGATGGCCGACGCGTTCGTCAACGGCTACCAGGGCCAGACCCTCACCGGCAAGGCGCAGACCCCGTACCTGAAGGTCGCCGCGACCGCCAAGCACTACGCGCTCAACAACGACGAGAACAGCCGGCACACCCAGAGCGCGAACACCACCGACGCGAACATCAGGGACTACTACACCAAGCAGTTCGCCAGCCTGGTGCAGAACGCGCACGTCTCCGGTGTGATGACCTCGTACAACGCGGTGAACGGCACGCCGGCGCCGGCGGACACCTACACGGTGGACCAACTGCTCCAGGCCACCTACGGGTTCGGCGGGTACACCACCTCCGACTGCGGGGCGATCAGCGACGTCTACTCCTCCGGCGGCCACAACTGGGCCCCGCCCGGCTGGACGACCAACGGCACCACCTGGACGAACACCGCCACCGGCAAGCAGGTCCCCGCGGCCGCGGGCGGGCAGGCGTTCGCGCTGCGCGCCGGCACCCAGCTGAACTGCGCCGGCGGGGAGATGAACACGCAGAACATCGACGCGGCGATCTCGATCGGGCTGCTGACGCCCGGCGTGGTCGACAGCGCGCTGACGAAGCTGTTCACCGTCCGGATGCAGACCGGCGAGTTCGACCCGGCGAGCAAGGTCGCCTACACCAAGATCACCAAGGACCAGATCGAATCGCCCGCGCACCAGGCGCTGGCCGAGAAGGTCGCGGCCCAGGACCTGGTGCTGCTGCAGAACGACAAGGTCTCCGGCACCTCGGCCCCGCTGCTGCCGGCGAACCCGAAGAAGCTGAACAACATCGTGATCGTCGGCAACCTGGCGAACACCACGACGCTGGGCGGCTACTCCGGCCAGCCGACGCTCAGGGTCGACGCCGTGCAGGGCATCACCGCGGCGGTCAAGGCGGCCAACCCGTCGGCGACCGTCACCTACGACGCCTGCGGCACCTCGACGGGCGCCACCACGCCCGCGGCGTGCTCGGCCGGCACGCAGTCCGCGATCAAGAAGGCGGACCTGGTGGTCGTGGACGTCGGCTCGGACATGGGCGTGGCCGACGAGGGCACGGACCGCTCCACGATGGCCCTGCCCGGCAACTACGACTCGCTGATCAGCCAGGTCGCCGCCCTCGGCAACCCGCGTACGGCGCTGGTCATGCAGGCCGACGGCCCGTACGACATCCAGCAGGCCCAGAAGGACTTCCCGGCGATCGTGTTCAGCGGCTACAACGGCGAGAGCCAGGGCACCGCGCTCGCGCAGGTGCTCTTCGGGCAGCAGAACCCGTCCGGCCACCTGGACTTCACCTGGTACGCCGACGACTCCCAGCTGCCGTCGGTCGACAACTACGGGCTCTCCCCGTCCGAGACCGACGGGCTCGGCCGTACGTACATGTACTTCACCGGCAAGCCGACCTACCCGTTCGGATACGGCCTGTCCTACTCGCAGTTCAAGTACTCCGGCGTCAAGGTCGGACCCGGTTCGGTCTCCGCGGACGGCACGGTGAAGGTGGGCTTCGACGTCACCAACACCGGTACGACCGCGGGCGCGACGGTCGCCCAGCTCTACGCGGCGCCGCAGTCCGCGGCGTCCGGCAGCCAGTCGCCGAAGGAGCAGCTGGTCGGCTTCAAGAAGACGGCGGTGCTCGCGCCGGGGCGCACCCAGCACGTCAACCTGTCCGTCAAGGCCGCCGACCTCAGCCAGTGGGACGAGAGCGCGCTGAAGCAGGTCGTCCGCAACGGCTCCTACCAGTTCCGCGTCGGGCCCGACTCCGCCACCGTGGCGGGCTCCGGCACGGTGCGGGTGCACGGCGCCATCACGCCGAAGGTGCGGTCCGTGACGGTCCAGCCGGACGAGGTGCTCTTCCAGCCCGGCGGCACGCTGGACCTCACCGGCACCAACCCGATGAAGGCGGCGGACACGAATCCCTCGCTGGAGCAGAAGCACGCGCCGGCGGACCACATCGTCGAAGCGGCCGACAACGACCAGTCGCTCGCCGACCTGTCGCACGCGCATGTCACCTACCGCAGCAGTGACCCGCGGGTCGCCACGGTCAGCGCGCGTGGTGTGGTCACCATGCGGGCGCCCGGCGCCGCGACGATCGACGTGACGGTGAACGGCGTGACCGGCAGCACCCCGATCGTGGTGCAGAACCCGTTCGCTCTGGCGTCGGCGGCCGTGGTGAAGCCGAACACCACGATCACCGCGACCGCGACGTTCGCCAACACCAGCGCGCAGGCCGTCCGCAAGCTCTCGCTGGGTCTCGACTCGCCGAGCGGCTGGACGGTGAAGGCGACCTCTCCGGTGTCGCTGTCGAACGTGGCGCCCGGTCAGAAGGTGACGGCCACCTGGAGCGTCACGGTGCCGGCGTCCGCGAGCCCGGGCACCCAGGCGGAGTTGGACGCGTCGGCGGAGTTCACCGGCGGTGCCGGTGCCTACTCCGAGGCCGCGGTCAGCGCGGTCACGGTGACCTCGGGTGCCACGCCCGAGCAGGTCACCCCGGTGGTGACCGGGACCAACCCGCCGGCCGGGAAGTTCCAGGTCGTGCTGAAGAACCCGTCGGACACCCCGACCACGGTGACCGGGGTCAACTGGAAGCTCGGCAGCGCGTCGGGCACCCAGCCGGTCAGCGCGACCATCGCGCCCCAGGAGTCGGCCACGGTCGACGTGCCGGTGACGGGCGTCACCTTCGGCAAGGGATCGTCCTTCACGGTGACCAGCGTCATCGCCGGCGACCTGCCCTCGGAAGCCCTGTCCGGGCATGTCTCCTTCCTGCCGGTGGTCAACAAGAGCCTCGGCAAGTCGTGGACGCTCGACCAGGTCAAGGACGGCCCCGCGGTGGACATGTCCGCGACCGCGGACGGGAAGTGGGTGACGCTGGACGGCTCGCAGCCGTACGGCGGCGACTCCGACCTGTCGGGCAAGGTGTGGCTCGACTGGGACTCCGACAACCTCTACATCACGGCGAACCTCACCGATGACGTCCAGTCGCAGCCCGCGACCGGAGCGGACATCTGGCAGGGCGACTCCCTGCAGTTCGCGGCGACCTCGGGCGTGCCGGGTGCCTCGGCCACGGAGAGCACCGCCTCCGCCAACGGGCACTACGAGTACGGCGCCGCCCTCACCTCGGCCGGCCCCCAGCTCTACCGCTGGACCGCACCGACCGAGGGCAGCGGACAGGTCACCGACGCGACCGTCACCGTGACCAGGGACGAGGCGACCCACACCACGCTCTACGAGATGGCGCTCCCGTGGAGCGACGTCAGCTCGGTCCAGCCGACCGACAACACCGTGTTCTCCTTCGCGTTGGACGACAACGACAAGGACAACGGGGTGCGCAAGGGCTACGACCAGTGGGGCGACGGCATCGGCTCCAGCAAGGACGTGGCCGGCTTCAACATGGCCCAACTGATGCCCGCGAGCTGATCGCACCCGCTCCCCGCACGACCCCCTCGTGCGGGGAGCACGGTTCCACCTGACACCCACCACGGCCACCTGCCGCGCTTCGATCCGGTCCAAAGGACCCGAAGCGCGCCAGGTGGCCGTGCCCTTGCGCCCGTCCGGCGGGTCCGCCCGATCTGCGCCGCGGCCCAACTTCCCTATTCGGTAGGCGAGTTCGGGGTGGGCGGGTGCGCTCGGTGTGCTCTCTTCACCACCGGGCGCACGACTGCCCGGGGTGGGGGGTTCGCTGCGATCGTGGGGAGCGCATGCGAGTGCCGTGGATGACCTCGTCGAGGAGTGATCGTGGGAGAACGCCAACTGATATGCCATATGCGGACGTTGCGCGGGCGGAGATGCCAACGTCCGGCGATGGAGGGCTCGTCGCGGTGCGCGGACCACCAGGGTGCGTGGACGTCGTACGAAGCGGAGAAGCGCGGGGGCGCCGAGCGGGAGAGGTGACGGCCGGCCGCGCGGGGGGCGCGACGGGGTCCGCGCGACCACCGGGGCAGGGGGCGCCCGCCGTCGGGGGCGACGGGTGAGCGGGGGCCGGGGGCTGATCTAGTGTTCTGGGCTATGAACGCAGCAGAGGAGCTGACCGAGCCCGATCGGATGATCGCGTACGCCCTGCAGGTCAACGGGCGCGCGACCTGGGGGGCGATCGCCCGGGCGCTCGGGTTGTCGGAGCGGACGGTGCAGCGGCGGGGGCAGCGGCTGCTGGACGCCGGACTGGTGCAGGTCTCGACGTATCTGGACACCACGATCGTCGGCGAGGCGCATCCCCTGGTGCTGCGGCTGTCGACCCGCACCGGGGTCGCGCTCCAGGTCGGCGAGGAGCTCGCGCGCCGCCCGGACGCCTCGTCGGTCTCGGTGGTCGAGGGGTCCGGCGACGTGGTGTGCATGCTGCTGCCGCGCACCCGCCAGGACAGCTCCCGGCTGCTGCTGGCCGAGCTGCCGGCGATAGACGGCGTGGTCTCGGTGGAGGCCAGCACGGTGCTGCGCTACTTCCGGTCCGGTTACGACTGGAGCGTGGGCGTGCTGCCCGCGCCGGTGGTGCAGACGCTGCGCGCGGACACCCCGGCGCGCGGCGCGACCGCGTCGGGGCCGGTGCAGCTGACCCAGGAGGACGAGGCGCTGGTCGCCGCGCTCGCCGAGGACGGCCGCGCGACCGTGATCTCGCTGGCCAAGGCGGCGGACATCTCCGCGCCCACCGCCCGGCGCCGCCTGGAGGCGCTGTTCGGCGCGGGCGCGCTGCACGTACGGACCGAGCTCTCCTCGGCCGTGCACGACCTGCGGGTGGAGGCGCTGATCTGGCTGAGCGTGCCGCCGGACCAGGTGGAGGCGGCCGGCGCCGCGCTGGGCTGCCGCCCGGAGGTCCGTTTCTGCGTCGCCTGCACCGGCTCCTCGCAGATCCTCGTGGACTGCCTGGTCTCCGACCCGGCCGCGCTCTACTCCTTCCTCACCGGGGCCATCGGCTCCCTCGGCTCGGTCACCGTGGCCCGCTCCTCGGTGGTCCTGGAGGCACTGCGACGCGGCCCGATGCAGATGGCGAACATGAGACACGAGTGAGCCTCATCTGTCGGAACCAGAAAGAAACCATTGCCGAAATAGCCGACTAGGCATAATCTCTCCTCATCCAGAACGAGGAGAGATCGATGCGGCTTCACGACGCGGCTCTTGCCGCAGGGCTCGACTGGTCGGCCGGCCACCTGGTGGACGGCCGGCGGGTCCAGCCACACGGGGAGCGGGAGATCACCGTGGTCAGCCCGCGCGACGGCAGCGTCGTCGGGCTCCTGGCCGCGGCCGACCGGACGGACGTGGACCAGGCCGTCCGCGCCGCCCGGCTGGCCTTCGAGGACGGCCGCTGGTCGCGGCTGCCGGCCGCCCGGCGCGGCGAGATCCTCATCCGCTTCGCCGACACGGTCGCCGCCCACGCCGAGGAACTGGCGCTGCGCATCGCGATCGAGATGGGCAAGCCGGTCCGCGAGGCGCTCGACGTCGAACTCGCCGCCGTCGCCGGCTGCCTGCGCTGGTACGGCCAGCTCGCCGACAAGCTCGCGGACGAGAACCCGGCCTCGCCGGGCGACGCGCTCGCCCTGGTCACCCGCGAGCCGGCCGGCGTGGTCGCGGCGGTCGTGCCCTGGAACTTCCCGCTCACGATGACCGCGTGGAAGCTCGGACCGGCCCTGCTGGCGGGCAACAGCGTGGTCCTCAAGCCCGCCGAGCAGACCTCCTTCTCGGCGCTGCGGCTCGGCGAACTCGCCCTGGCGGCGGGACTCCCCGCGGGCGTGCTCAACGTCCTTCCCGGGTTCGGCCCGGAGGCCGGCGAAGCGCTCGGCCGCCACCCCGACGTCGACGTGCTCGCCTTCACCGGGTCCGTCGCGGTCGGCCGCCGCTTCCTCGGCTACGCCGCCGAGTCCAACGGCAAGCGGGTCTGGCCCGAACTGGGCGGCAAGTCCGCCAGCGTGATCCTCCCGGACGCCGACGTCGCGAAGGCCGGGCGCACCACCGCCTGGGCCTGCTTCTACAACCAGGGCCAGATGTGCAGCGCCTCCTCGCGCATGATCGTCCACCGGGACGTCGCGGACGAGGCGATCGCGGCCGCGGTGGAGGAGGCGCGGCGGATGCGGCCGGCCGACCCGCTGGACGCCGACGCTCCGTCGGGCGCGCTGGTGAGCGAGGCGCACCTGGCGCGCGTGCTCGGGCACGTCCGCGGCGCGCTGCGCGACGGCGCGACGCTCGCCGCCGGAACCGCGGAGCGCTTCGTGCCCAGCGAGGCGCTGGTGCGCGGCAGCTACCTCGCGCCCGTAGTGCTCACCGGGGTCACCGAGAAGATGTCCATCGCCCAGGAGGAGGTGTTCGGCCCGGTGCTGTCGGTGCTCGTGGTCGACAGCACCGACGAGGCGGTCCGGCTGGCCAACGCGACACCCTACGGCCTGGCCGCCGGGCTGTGGACCCGTGACCTGTCCACCGCCCACACGGTGGCGCGGCGGCTGAAGGCCGGATCGGTCTGGGTGAACTGCTACGAGGAGGGTTCCATGGCCATGCCCTTCGGCGGTACGGGCGCGAGCGGCTTCGGCCGCGACAAGTCCGCGCACGCGATCGACAAGTACACCGACCTGAAGAGCACCTGGTTCCAGCTGGAGCCCCGATGACCAGCCCGGTGCCCGCCACGCACCGCCACGCGCCCGCCGCCAACGGCCCGGTGCCCGCCACGCACCGCCCGGTACTGGTCGCCGTCACGAGCTGGCGCCGCCCGCTGGACACGTACCTGGGGGACGGCACCGACCTCTACACCCTCGGCACCGAGTACGCCCACGCGGTGAGCGCGGCCGGCGGCGTCCCGGTGCTGACCCCCACCCTCACCGCGGAGGAGGCCGAGGTCGTGCTGGACACGGTGGCCGGGGTGCTGCTGTCCGGCGGCGGCGACGTCCATCCGGCGACGTACGGCGCGGCAGGTGCCGCGGGCGCGGCGGGCGCGGCGGGCGCGGCGGGCGCGGCGGGCGCGGGCGCGGCCGACTCCGCCGACTCGGCCGGCGACCTCGACCCCGGGCGGGACGCGACGGAGACCGCGCTGGTCCGCGGCGCGCTCCGCCGCCGGATGCCCGTGCTGGGCATCTGCCGCGGCCTTCAGATCGCCAACGTGGCCCTGGGCGGCACCCTCAAGACCGACCTCCCGGTCACCGCGGCGCATCCGGCCGTCCACGGCGCGCGGGAACTGCGGAACCTGCGGCACGAGGTGCGCACCGACACATCCTGGCTGCGCGACTGCCTGCCCGACCCCGCGCGGGTCAACTCCATCCACCACCAGGCCCTGGACCGGATGGCCGCCGCGCTCCGCCCGGTCGCCTGGGCCGCCGACGGCGTGATCGAGGCGGCGGAGAGCCGCACGCCGGACTGGTACTTCCGGGGCGTCCAGTGGCACCCGGAAAAGATGACGGCGCCCGGTGAGCGGCACCACGCCGACATCCTCTTCGACGACTTCGTGGCCGCGGCCCGCGGGTACGCCGCGCGGACCCGCTCCGCCGCCTGACACCCCGTCCACCGACGGCCCCCAGCCCGCTCATACCGTGCGCTTCCGCGCACACCATGAGCCTCCTCACAATCCGTTCCTGTCCGAAATAAGACGAACTATCGTTCTTATCACCGCTCGCACGTGTGGCGACGGTCATCACTTCCGGAGAAACCCATGAGCACCGACCGCCGGATCTACCTCCAGTTCGACGACGGCACCCGCGCCGTGGCCACCCTCGCCACGGACGACGCACCCGAGACGTGCGCGGCCATCTGGGACGCCCTGGCGGAGCCCGTGACCGAGAAGGTCATGCACGCCATGTACGCCGGGCCGGAGATCATGTTCGGCCTGCCCGAGCAGGCGCACACCTTCGACCCCCGGGCCCTGCCCGCGGAGAACCAGCAGGTGATCCCCGGCGCCGGCGACCTCATCTGGTTCTTCCAGGAACCCGGCCAGATGTCCGGCCTGAACTTCGAGCTGTGGGAGGTCGGCATCTTCTACGGCAAGGGCGGCCGCGTGTTCGGCCCGCTGGGCTGGACCCCCTGCACCATCTTCGCCTCGATCACCGAGGGGCTGGCGGAGTTCGCCGCGGCCTGCGCGCAGACCCGGGTCAGCGGCGTGCGGTCGCTGACCATCGGCCGCGTCGCGTAGTACGAACGCCCCCGCCCCGAAGCCACACACCCTGCGAGAAAGTACGGCGCCCCTCATGAAGATCAGAAAGAGCATCCTCGCCGGCACCGCCGCGGTGGTCGCCGCCGGCGTCCTGACCGCCTGTTCCGGCTCCTCCTCCGACAACGGCGGCAGCTCGCCGAAGAACTCCGCCGGCAGCGGCACCTCGACCGCCTCCGTGCAGCTGCCCGCCGGCGCCAAGGGCGACCTGGTCGCCCCCATGGTCATCGGCTACCCGCCCTACGCGATGCTGGAGTCGGGCAAGGCGGTCGGCGTGGACGTGGACCTGGCGGACGCGCTCAGCGGGCCGTTCGGCAAGAAGGTCCAGCAGAAGAAGGACTCCTTCGAGAACGCGCTGCTGGGCGTGAACCGCGGCACGTACTTCGGCGCGTTCGGCGCGGACGTCACCGCCGAGCGCGAGAAGTCCTTCGACCAGGTCGCCTTCCTGGAGGACCACTACGAGTTCCTGTCGCTGAAGGGCAGCCCGGCGATCGGCGGCTCGATGGATGACCTGTGCGGCAAGAAGATCTCCATGGTCGCGGCCTCCAGCTCCATCCCGGTGCTGAAGGAGCAGTCCACCACCTGCGTCAAGGCCGGCAAGGGCGCCATCGACGTCAAGACCTTCGCCGACCAGGGCGCCGCGACCCTCGCGGTGCGCAGCAAGCAGGTGGACGCCACCACCGCGACCGTCACCAACCTCGGCTACGTGGCCAAGCAGTCCGGCGACGTGTTCACCCTCGGCGGCCCGCACTACCTGTCGGTCTACATCGGCGTGGCCACCAAGAAGGGCAGCGGGATGGCCCAGTCCGTCGCCGACGGCATCGACGCGCTGATCAAGGACGGGTCGTACCAGAAGATCCTGGAGCGTTACGGCGTCGAGAAGGCCGGCGTGACCAAGGCGCTCGTCAACCCCTCCCCGAACCCGACCAACTGAGGAACCGGCCATGGCCGACACCAGCAAATCGCCCCAGGGGACCGCGCTCCCCGGGAACACCGTGCCGCCCCCGGCCGACCGCGCGGCGGGGGGAGCCGCCGTGCTCCCCCCGCACCCCTTCGCCGGGATGACCCGCTCCCCGCACCCCCACTACGCGCGCAAGGTCGCCGCGGTCGTGGTCGTGCTCGTGTGCGCGTTCTGGCTGCAGGGCCTCGCGCGCAACAAGAACCTGGCCTGGGGCACCGTCGGCGACTACTTCTTCGACCACTCGATCCTGGAGGGCCTGGAGCGGACGGTGATCATCACCGTCGCCTCCATCGCCATCGCGGTCGTCCTCGGCGCGGTGCTCGCCAACATGCGGCTCTCCGCCAACTCCGTGCTCCGCGGGGCGGCCGGCGTCTACGTGTGGTTCTTCCGCTCGATGCCGCTGCTGGTCCTGCTGATCCTGGTCTACAACTTCTCGCTGATCTATCCCGCGCTGGGGCTCGGCGTCCCGTTCGGGCCCCAGTTCTTCGACGTCGACACCAAGAACCTGGTGCAGCCGGTCACCGCGGCGATCGTCGCCTTCGGGCTCCAGCAGGCGGCGTACACCTCCGAGGTGCTGCGCGCGGCGATCCTGGCCGTACCGAACGGGCAGCGGGAAGCGGCGACGGCGCTGGGCATGTCGAACATCCGCACCCTGCGCCGGATCGTCTTCCCGCAGGCCCTGCGGACCGCGGTGCCGCCGATCGCCAACGAGTCGATCAACCTGCTGAAGTCCACCTCCCTGGTGGCCTTCATCTCGGTGCCGGACCTGCTCTACTCCGTCCAGCAGATCTACAACAGCAACTTCCAGGTCATCCCGCTGCTCATCGTCGCCAGCCTCTGGTACATGATCATCGTCTCGGTGATGTCGGTGGGCCAGACCCTGCTGGAGCGGACCCTGCGCAACACCCGCGGCCGGTCCGCGAACCGGCCCAAGGCAATCGAGGTGGACCAACCGTGACCTCCACAGAGACCACCGCGACCACCGCGGGCAGCGGCCCCATCCTGCGCGCGGTGGACATCACCAAGCGGTACGGCGACCTGACCGTCGTGGACCACGTGAGCCTGGACGTGGCGCGCGGCGAGACCATCTGCCTGCTGGGGCCCTCGGGCGCGGGCAAGAGCTCGTTCCTGCGCTGCCTGAACATGCTGGAGAAGACGGACGAGGGAGCCGTCCTGCTGGACGGCGAGCTCCTCGGCTACCGGCCGCACGGCACCGCCGTCCGCGAGCTGCCGAACCGCCTGGAGGCCGCGCAGCGCCGGAACATCGGCATGGTCTTCCAGGGGTTCAACCTCTTCTCCCACATGACCATCCTCCAGAACATCATCGAGGCGCCGGTCGGCGTGCTCGGCCGCAGCAAGGCCGAGGCGACCCGGCGGGCCCGGGAGCTGCTGGCCCTGGTCGGGCTCAAGGAGAAGGCGGACGCGTACCCCGCCGAGCTGTCCGGCGGGCAGCAGCAGCGGGTGGCCATCGCGCGCGCCCTCGCCATGGACCCCCAGGTCCTGCTCTTCGACGAGCCGACCTCGGCGCTGGACCCCGAACTCGTCGCCGGCGTGCTGGACGTCATCCGGTCTCTGGCCAGTTCCGGAATGACGATGCTGATCGTCACCCACGAGATCGGCTTCGCACGAGAGGTGTGCGACCGGTTCGTGTTCATGGAGAACGGGCGGGTGGTGGAGACCGGCCCGTCCGCGCGGCTGACGCCGACGGGCGCCGCGCACGAACGCACCCGGGCATTCCTTTCGACGGTGCTCTGAGGGGCGGCGCAGCAGGTCCCCGAAGGGGCAGGAGAACTCAGAGCCGGATCAGGAGGCCAGGACGCCGAGAGGGCGCCCTGGCCTCCTTTTGCGCGCCCGTCGCCGCGCCACGGTATCCATACGTCACCGCGTGCACCGTATCCATGCGTCGCCGCGCCACCGCATCCATGCGTCACCGCATCACCGTATCCATCCGTCACCGCATCACCGCATCACCGCGTGCCCACGTCGCCGCATCACCGCGCCTGCGCGCCTGCGCGTCCCCATGTCGGCAAATCACCCGAAATCACCCGCCGAGCCGATCGCACGCGCTTCCTTATGTCCGATTCGATGACATAAGCGCTCCTTGGGCAATTTGCACGTCTAAGCCATTGTTAAGAAGGAAAAGCGTCCGCACTTTCCGCGCCCGCATCCTTACGTCGCGTTTCCCCATCGGGCGCTCCGACGTGATGCACGACATAGGACACACGTCACCTACGAAGCCGGTTAGTGCATTCTCGGGCGCCCCCGCCCCGCCATCCGGGGAGAAAACCGCGGAGACCATGTCCGTCTACTAAGCGGCATAGCACATAGGGCAATTGTGGACCCTTTTATCGGCTGCTAACAATGTGCTCGCCACAGCGCATCGATAAACGAAATGCGGGTCGGAATGACGAGGGGGGCCGACCACCACTGAACAAGCAATCGTGAAGAGGTCCGCAGATCATGCCCAAGCATGCCCACAACAACTCGATGAAGAAGCGTCTCGTCTCCACCCGGGGCGCCATCGTCGCCGGCACCTTCGCCGCGATAGCCTGCGCCACGCTGGCCGGTACGGCCCAGGCCGCCGAGCCGTCCGCCGCGAAGAACGCGCCGCACACCGCGGGCACCGCTCACGCCAAGCACGGCGCGCACTGGCGGGGCCACCACTCGTTCACCACGTACACGGTCAAGCCCGGCGACACCCTGATCGGCATCGCCCGCGCCCACAAGTCCCCGGGCGGCTGGCACGCCATCGCGTGGGCCAACAAGATCCACAGCCCGTACATCATCCACCCGGGCCAGGCGCTCAAGGTCCCGGCCGGCAAGGCCACCCCGGCGAAGTCCGGCGCGTCCGCCTCCTCCACCTCGTCCGCGTCCTCCTCGGCCACCACCGCGAAGGCGGCCCCGTCGGCGGCGAGCAGCTCGTCGGCCACGACCTCGACCGCCACCACGGCGTCCGACGCGTCGGCCACCACGACCACGGCGACCCAGACCTACCCGGACAACCTGGACGGCTGGATCAACCAGGCGCTGGCGATCATGAAGCAGAACGGCATCCCGGGCAGCTACGACGGCATCTACCGCAACATCATGCGGGAGTCCTCGGGCAACCCGAACGCCATCAACAACTGGGACTCCAACGCGGCCGCGGGCACCCCGTCCAAGGGCCTGCTGCAGACCATCCAGCCGACGTTCGACGCCTACCACGTCGCGGGCACCTCGAACGACATCTACGACCCGGTCGCGAACATCGTCGCCGCGTGCAACTACGCGTACCACGTGTACGGCTCCATCGACAACGTCAACGGCCCTTACTAAACCGCTCGCGGGGCGCTGTCCCCCGCCCGCGCCTCCCGACCCGCCGCCCTCCTCACCGGGCGGCGGGCCGGGGCCGTTTCGGGGCCGTCACGGGGCCATTCGTCCGGTTCCCCCGGCTCCCGCACCGGACGCCGTGGTTCCGCGAAGCACCAGGTGAGAAGCCTCTGACCGGGGATCGCGCCGCGCTACGCTGCTGCCGGGCCCGGCCGGACCGTCCGGCGGGCCGGAGGGGGACGGCATGACGCGCAGGCAGAGGATCACGACGTACCTGGCCACCGCCACGGCGCTGGCCGGCACCGCGCTCGCCGCCGGCGCGACGCCCGCCGGCGCCGCCACCGCGCGGTTCGAGGGCAACTCCCCGGTCGTCCTCCAGGGCTGCGCCGTCGTCCAGGAGATCCAGCTCCAAGGCTCCCCGGCCCACGACCACATGCGGTGGGAGACCGAGGGCGACTCCCAGGGCTGCCGCGCCTGGATTCAGAACGACGCCGGCAACAGCGCCGACGTCATCGAGTCCCAGCAGGTCACGACCGCGGGCTACCACCACAGCTCCTGGTACTACGACGGCCCCGGCCGCCTCCTGACGGTCTGCGTCCAGCGCGGCACCGACAGCGCCTGCGGCCCGACGAACTGAGTCCACATCTGCCGGGCGGCCGCGCGCTGGAGTAGGTTCGACGGGCAGGCGGCTCTGCCCCGTCAGCACGTGTCGCGTCGCCGCGGTGCAGTCGGCGGTGTTCTTCGCGTACCGAGCGGTCCTGGGGCCCTCCGTGTTCCGTACGAGGTCGACGCTCCTCCGCTTTCCTCCTCGTTTGCAAGTTTCTTGCAAGGGTCCGGCGAGGCTTCCGTCCAGCCCGTCGGGTATCCAGCCAGAGAGCGCGGGATGGGCCCGCTTTCGGAGACTGCTGGGGGGACGGCATGTCGGCGTTACAGACAATGACGACGCAACCACAGAAGGGGAGGAGGCAGTATCTGACGATTGTCGCGGGCAGGAGACTGCTCGTGGTGGCCCACACGGTCACGTACACGAAGCGACTGTTCGACGTACTGGCGCTGTTGGAGGGGGACTTCCGGCTTCAGGTGGTGTTCACGACACCGCCGCACGTCTTCGGCGACGAGGTGCCGGCCTTTCTGGCGAACGCGGGGTGCGCTGTCGTGCCGTGGCACGACGCGGTCCGAATGGACTTCGACCTGGCGCTGGCTGCGGGGCGCGGCGGCATGGAGCAGGTGCGAGCGCCCTTGATCACGATGCCGCACGGCGCCGGCTACCTGAAGAAGGTAACGGGGGCGGAGAACAACGGGATCGCCGGGATGCGCAGAGAGGACCTCCTTCCTGGAGGGAAGGCCCCTGCTGCTGTGGTCTTGCCCCATGAGGACGAGTTACGCGAACTGGCGCACCACTGCCCGGAGGCCCTCCCGTACGCCGAGGTCATCGGCGACCCGGCGTACGACAGGATCACCGCGAGCCTTTCGCTCCGCGGCCGGTACCGACAGGCGCTCGGACTGTCCGCGGATCAGAAGCTGGTCGTACCGGTTTCGACGTGGGGGCCCCGGTCGTCGTTCAGCCGCTTCGAAGCCCTGCTGCCGAGGCTGATGAGCGAGCTGCCTAGCGACTCCCACCGCACTGCCGTGCTCATGCATCCCAACATCTGGTCGGGGCATGGGCCGTGGCAGGTGAGGTCCTGGCTGTCGAGGTGCCGACAGTCGGGAATCGCTCTCGTGCCACCCGAGGCGGACTGGCGGAGTGTCCTGATCGCAGCGGACGCGATCCTAGGGGACCACGGCTCGGTCACGCTGTACGGGACACTCACAGAGGCGGCGTTGCTGCTGACCGGCTCACCGGAGGAGGAGATCAACCCGGCCTCTCCCGCTGCCGCACTCGCCGTCACCGCGCCGACGCTCTCGGCGAGCCATCCTCTTCTCGAACAGATGGAGTACGCCGCGGGCGAGCGCCGGGACGAAGAACGGGCCGCCATCGCCGCACGGATCACGTCCGAGCCGGGTCGCTTCAGCAGGAACATGCGCCGGCTGATGTACCGCGTGATGGGCTTGAGCGAGCCGGCGCACCGGCCCGTGACGTACCTGCTGCCGGAACCGCCGCCGTTGGAGTCCCTGCTGCCGGGGTCTCACCGGGAGTCGGCATGACGGGCTTCGTCACCGTCCTGATGCGGGCGGCGTGTTCGCCTGGTGCCGAGTGTCCCCCTCGCGGGGGTGCGCGTGACTCTCTGCCGGGGTTGTCTGTTGCGGTGCGGTCACAGGGACGCCGGATCGTACTCTCCGCGCGGCTAGGCCCGGCGGACTGCGCGCCTATGCCGGTTGACGAGCACTTCGTCGTGAACGCCGACTCCGGTCAGGAGCGGCGGTGGCCGACGTGCGCCGACGTGGTGACGGCGAGCCGGGCACGGCCGGTCGGGGAGGCTCTGAGATGGCTGGATGACGTGACGGCGAGGCATCCCGCCGTCACACTGGCCGCTGTTCCACTGGCGACGGGCGGGTGGGCGGTTGTCGGGGGCAGGACCGACCCCTGGGCGGGAGCCGCGGCAGGGGCCGGTGCACGATCCCGAGCCCGAGCCCTCGGTCATCGTGCGACCGTGCTTGCCCATGACGTCATCCCCGCCCATCCGCTCTTCCCCTCCTGCATGCACGCGTGGTTGGTGGCCGGCGGGTCCCTGCACGGTCTCGCGAACGCCGACCTCGTCGTCGTGGTGCGGCCCGCCCGACGGCTCATTCCGTCCCGGTATCCCCTGAGCTGGCATGACCCAGCGGCCCGCCCGCAAGACCGCGCAGGCGGTGGGCGTCCGCCGGACTGGTGATCTCGTAGCAGCCCGCCGCCTGGGCCCACAGGTCCCGGGCGGCGGGGCGGTCACCGTGCTCACTCGCGCTCTGCCCCAGCATCTCCAGAGTGCGGGCCTGCCAGTATGCCGCGCCCGAGGAAGCGAAAACAGCAAGCGCCTCCTCCATCCGGCCGATGCCGACCTGATACTCGCCCGCCCGCACGTTCGCACGGCCCAGGAAAGCGAGGGCGCGTGCCGCGTCGTGCGGATCGTCCGCAGCCAGCAGCACGTCCCGAGCCGAGGAGAAGTCGGCCACAGCATCATCCGGTCGGTCCGCCGCGAGTGCGATCTCGCCCAGCACGGTGCGGGCCAGTGCCGCACCACGCGGATATCCGCAAGCTTCCCAAACCTCGATGGCACGGTTCAGGTAGGGCGCGGCCTCGTCAGGGCGCCCGACCTCGCGATGGCACCGGCCAATGCCCAGGAGGGCCTGCCCTTCGTCCCGCACGTCGCCTGCGGAGCGAGCCGCGTTCAGGGACTCCTCGTACCAGCGTGCCGCGTCATCGTGGCGGCCTGCCGCGTTCAACCCGATGGCACCGGAGTTGAGCATCTGCCGTTCGGCCTCGGCGTTTCCGTCCCGCCGGGCGGCGGTGAGTCCGATCTCGTGGGCCTCGATCCACAGGTCGTAGTGACGCATCTTGAGGAACAAAGGCCACATGGCGTCTGCGAGTTGCCACGCGGTTCGATGCCAGCCGCGGTCGGCCGCCTCCCTCATCAGCACCATGAGGTCCATCCGGTAGGCATCCAGCCAGGCGATCGCACCGGCATCGTCATCGAACGGAACGGACAAGTCAAACAAATCAGATGAGTGGGCATAGTCACGGGGCAGCACGAACTGGACGGGAGTCAGGCGCTGTTCGGCGGCTGTCGCGGTCCTCAGATACCAGTCGCAGACACGCCGGACGGTGGCATCGCACTGAGCGGGACTGCCGTCAGCGCTGCCCAAGGTACGGGCATGGGCGCCGATCAGGTCATGGAATCGGTAGCGGTCAGGGCCGATATCCTCCACCAGGTTGGCCTCGACGAGCTCGTCGAGCCGGCGTTCAGCCCATCGCAGCGGCTGGGCGCACGCCGCGGCGGCACCACGGGCATCGAAGGTGGTCAGGGGTAGCCTCCCGAGCCGCCGGTAGGTGAGGGCCGCTCCCGTGCTCAGCACCGCGTATGACGCGTCCAGCGCCTTGCTCACCGTTGTCTCGCCCTCAACCTCGAGCGCCGCCATCCCCTCCGCGTCGGGTGCCAACGCGTCGGCGAGTACTGCCACGGGCTGCCTGGGCCGTGACGCGAGCCGCGCGGAAGCCAGGCAGACGGCGAGTGGAAGCCCCGCGCACAAGCGAACGACTCGGTGCACGTCGGCCAGTTCGCTGGCTACCCGGTCCGCGCCGATCCCGCGGGACAGCAGTGCGACCCCGTCGGCAGCGTCGAATCCTTCCAGGCGGTGGAAGTCCGCCCCGTCCAGGGCCAATCCGGTCAGTCGCCGCCGGCTCGTCACCACGACCACGCTTTGCCGACCGGCGGGCAGTATGGGGCGTATCTGGGCGGCGGTGAAGGCATTGTCAAGGATCACCGCCACCTTGAGCCCCGCCGACCGTGACCGCCATTGCGCCACTTGCTCCGCCAGGGCCGCCGGAACCGAGGTCGCGCCCAACGCCCGGAGGAACCGGCCCAGCACCTCGCCCGGCGGAGTCGGGCCATCCGATGTGTGACCGCGCAGGTCTGCGTAGAAGAGACCGTCGGGAAAGTCCGCGTCCCGTTCGCTGAGCCAGCGGGAGACCAGCGTGGTCTTGCCGATGCCCGCCGGCCCGTTGACCACGATCAGGGCGGCGCCCGAATCGGGGCTCTCTCGCCCCGCCACCAACCGGTCCAGGATTTCGAGATCACGTCGACGATTAACGAAATGGCTTGGAACAGGTGGTAGTTGACGTGGTATCAACCTCTGCTCGGAGTACAGGTGCAGGCCGCCGTAGACATCGCGGGCCTGTATCGCGACCCCCGACAACCGCGCATCGCCGCTGATGCTGTTGTGATGGATCTCGTGCGACGAGCCGCCCATCGGTCCCCCCGGGCAATCGATGTTCGCCCAACCCTGGTCATCCGTCGTCTACCCAGAACAACGCACGGACGAAAAGGAGCCGGAACCCGACACGCCGACGAACAGAGCTATCCGGCCAGAGCTCCCGGACCGTCTGGCGCCCCCAGCACACTGATGTCATCCTCATCGTGAGGGACGGACCAGCGGGGAGGGGCGCTGGTGGATTTCCACATACTGGGGCCGGTAGCACTGCAGGTCAACGAAGAGCGCCTGGAACTCGGGTCGGTGAAGGAGCGGACTCTACTCGCTGCCCTCGCACTGGACGTCGGGCGTCCTCTCGCGCTGGACACGATGGTGGGGCGGTTGTGGGACGGAGCACCGCCGACGCACGCCCGCGAGAACACCCACACCTACATCTCGCGGCTGCGGGGACGTCTGCGACGCGCGGGCGGCGGTCCTGACGCGCCGCGTATCGTCAGCCGTGCGCACACCTACGTCCTCGAAGCCGATCCGGACGCCGTGGACTGGCATCGCTATCAACGCCTCGTGGGCATAGCCGCGAACAGTGACGACGAGCGTGCGGTGGACATGTTCGCGTCGGCCGACGCCCTGTGGCAGGGCGAAGCCCTGGCCGGGCTCTCGGGCCTGTGGGCCGAGACAGCACGGCGGACGCTCTCCGAACGACGCCTGGCCGCCACGGTCTCCCGGCTCGGCGCCGAACTCCGCCTGGGCCACTTCGCAGAGTTCGTGGGCGAACTCTCCGCACTGGCCGCAGAACATCCCGGCGATGAGACACTGTTGGGGCACCTGATGCTCGCCTACTATGGCAGCGGGCGGTACACCGACGCGCTGCGCGTGCACCAGCAGACTCGCCGCGTACTGATGACGGAATACGGCGCACGACCGGGCCCGGCGCTGGAGCGCATCCATATCGGCGTGCTGAACCACACTCCGGTCGCCGATCTTCTTCGAGCCGCGACGACCACTCTCGCGCCGGCGACCTCGGCTGCGTCACGAACCGAGCCCGCGCCGGAACACGCGCCCAGGAACCTTCCCAACCAGCACCCCCTCATCGGCCGGAACGCCGAATTACGCGCATTGGCCGAATCCCTCGATCCGACGGCCAAGGGCTCCGTCCTCGCGTTGGAGACCGTCAGCGGCATGGCCGGGGTCGGAAAGACCGCGGTCGCGGTCCGCACCGCGGTCGAACTCGCAGACAGGTACCCAGACGGACAGCTCTATCTGGACCTGCGGGCGCACTCATTACTCCAGGACCCGCTGAGCCCTGGCGCAGCTCTTGCCACGCTGTTACGTCTACTCGGTTCACCGGCCACGAACATCCCGGTCGATGTGGAGGGGCGGGCCGAACTCTGGCGCTCCATGCTCGCCAGACGCCGCTCTGTCATCGTCCTCGACGACATCGTCGACGCGGATCAGGTCCGCCCCCTGCTTCCCAGCGATACCCAGTCCGTCGTCATACTGACCAGCCGTCGGCACATCACTGGCCTGCCGACCACCCGAAGCATCCTGCTCGATGTCCTGCCCGAAGCGGACGGGATCGCGCTGTTCCGAAGATTCGCGGGCGAGGAACGCACTCGGGACATCGCGGAAGTCTCGCGAATCGTTCACCTCTGCGGCTACCTTCCGCTCGCGATCGAGCTCGTCGCCAACAGGTTCCAGGCGCGGAGGGCATGGACCCTCGCAACTCTCCGCGAACGGCTGACCCGCGATCCCGGGCGCCTGGGTGAGATCCGGGATACCGATCACGAGATGGTCCGAGCCTTCGATCTGTCCTATCGCACTCTGACCAAGCCGCAGCGTACGGCGTTCCGCTACCTGAGCCTGCACCCGGGAGCCGACTTCACCGCCGAGGTAGCCGCCTCCGCCCTAGGCCTCCCGCTGGATGCGACGGAGCGACTGCTGGAGGATCTCCTTGCCTGCCATCTCCTGCGGGAACCTGTGCCCGAGAGGTACCAATACCACGACCTGCTACGTCAGTACGCGTTTCGGCTGGCCGAGTCGGAGGACGACGATCGGGTTCGCGACCAGGTCGCGCATCGGATCGTCAGCTTCTACACGCAAGCCGTCGACGCCGCTGACCGCCTCGCGTATCCCCGCCGCCTCCGCATGGCTCCGCTGCCCGTCACACACCCAGCACCCCTGCCGGCTTGGAGCGATTCCGAAGCCGCCAGGTCCTGGCTGAGCACGGAACGCGAAAATGTGCTGGCTGTCGAGCAGTCCGCCGGCATCGACGGACATCCCGAACGTGCCGCGCAACTCGCCTTCTGCATCGCCGGATTCCTCAACGCTGAGTGTTATTGGCAGGACGCCGGTGAGATCTTGAGGCGCGCGGTCGCCCAGTTGTCGGAGACCGCCTCCCCGCCGGTCCTGTGCCGCGCCCTGCTGGGTCTCTCAGACGCTCTGGCCAGCACAGGGCAGTATCAGGAAGCAACCGGGACGGTAAAACGGGCGCTGGAGATTTCCCGCGCCACCGGCGACAAGGCCGCCGAGGCGGAGGCCCTTCGCGCCGTCGGCGCATTGCAGTGGCACCGCGGAGAACACGCGACCGCGCTCGAATACTTCCAGCAGTCATTCGCCATTCATGCACAACTTGGCAATATCGGGGATCAGGCCCGCCTGCACAACAACATCGGCGTGGCGCAACTGTATCTGGGCGAGAACGACCGGGCCCTCGAGCATTTCGAGAAATCCCGTGAAGGCTCAACGGCGATCGCCGATCAGAAAGCAGTGGCAGTGGCTCTGAACAACATCGCCGACTGGCATTCGAGGGTCGGCCGCCTCGATCTTTCTCGCCAGGCGTTCGAGGAAGCCGTTTCCTTGTTGGACAGTTCGGGAAACCGATATGAACAAGCAACCGCGCGCAGTAGTCTGGCCGACGTTCTCACCGAACTCGGAGACATGGAATCGGCATTGACATTGTGCCGTTCGGCGCTTCCCGTGTTTATCTCGCTCGGAGACATGAAGAGCCAAGCAGACACCCATGTCAGCATGGGCGAAGCGCACCGAAAACGAGGCGAATACGGTGAAGCGACCGCCCATTTCACGGAGGCTCTCCAGGTCGCGCAGAACATCGGGGCAGCTCACCAGATGGCACAGGCGTTCCGCCATCTCGGGCGAACAGAGTTCGACGAGGGTCGACTGGACGTCGCCCAGGCGCATCTTCAGTCCGCCGTCGCGACCGCAACAAGAATCCACGACCTGGACGAGGTCGTGGAGGCGCAAGTCGTACTCGCCGACATACTGACCGCGTCCGGGCAGACGCAGCAAGCGTACACGCTATTGCAGCGAGCCTTCGCCGCAGCCCAGGCTCAGGACCATCGGGCGACGAGAACCATAGCGCAACGACTGAGGGAACCGAACGACAACTCGGACAGTTGATCACACACTCCCATAATCCCCCACCCGGGAGCATGGTGACTCTTCACAGGCCACACACCAAACGCATTGAATTCGCGCCTCAGAGGCTCGATGCACTAACGTCCTTTCGACAAGAGATCGAAAGGAAGATGCGTGGCTCAGATAGGCTTGAGGGTCTCCATTGTCATGGGCATAATAGCACTGGTGGGCTTGACCACGACCCAGTTCGCAACGGCGGCAACCGGTGCGGCCACAAGGACGAACGACGCGACTTCGTGGGCAGCAGCTCCCGACGAAGTCGCGACACCGCCCTCGTTCGACGTCGTGCCGACAGCGGCAACCGCCGACGCGGCGCTTTCCCCGGGAATGGCCAAGCCCGGTAAGTGCATCCTCCTCGCCGAGGAGGATGGCATTCGTCAGGCGTCCACCGACTGACTATAGATCGATCCTGAGTCGACCCCTAACTCTCCATGAGGGAGACCGAGCCGGGGTGGCAAAGCGAGCCACCCCATCGCTCGGTGGGAACAAGAGCAGGCTACATGATCTCAACATCGCTCACATAGCTCACATCCTCGTCTGGCTTCACGGACAACGGCGCATCCACGGCCGTTTTGCGGCCAGGGTGCGCGCGACCTCCCATTCGATGGTGCCAACGCGCGTCGGCACCATCGCCCATATCGCGCCCACAGGCGGATTGTCAGGTCCCGCGGACCAACGCGGCCGCCGCGGACGCCGGGGCAACGCGAGGCGGGCGCCGTCCCGGCCCCCTGGGGGGTGGGGTGGCGCCCGGCGGTTCGGTCGGGTGGGTGGCGCTACCAGCGGTACCAGCGGTTCCGGCTGCCGCTGGAGTGGGTGCCGCGCAGCAGGAATCCCAGCAGCCACACGACAAGCGCCGCGACAGCGACCCACCACAGCAGGTGGATGGCGAATCCCACGCCGAAGAAGATCAGCACGAGCAGAAGAACGACGAGCAACGGTCCCATGGCGATCAGCCTCCGAGGAAGCGCCTGCCCCTGCCCGGGGGGATCATGCGGTGGCCCCTGCCCCGGATGGCTCCGCCGCCGCGGACGGGCCCGGGAGCAGGGCTGCGGGCACGCACCCGCCGGGGGTCAGCCGGAAAAGGCGCCGTTCGTCCTCTTGGTGAGCAAACATCATAAAATTTCCGGTATGGACCTCAGACGGCTGGACAACCTGACGGAACGGACGCCGCCACTGGCGATCGTCATCCCGCTCGCCCTGGTGGTCCTCATCACCGTCGCGGACGCGGTGTCGCCGAGGGACGTCTTCCTCAGCCCCATGCTCGTGGTCGCGCCGGCGCTGACCGCGTCGTTCGCCGGGCCGTGGCGCACGGCGGCGATCGCCGTCGTGGCCGTGGGCGCGCAGGCGTTCGTGGCCTTCGTGACCCAGGGCTCGGGCACGGTGGCCCGCGCATGGCAGCTGGTCGCGCTGATCGTGCTCTCGGTGCTCCTGGTCTTCTTCAGCTACATCCGCGAGCGGCGCGGCCGGCAGCTGAGCCGGGTCAGACTCGTCTCCGAGACCGCCCAGCGGGTCCTGCTGCGGCCGCCCCCGCAGTACGTCGGCCCGCTGCGGATCGCCTGGCTCTACCTGGCCGCCGAGGACGACACGCAGATCGGCGGCGACCTCTTCGCCGTCACCCGCAGACGCCCCGCGACCAGCCGCGTGATCATCGGGGACGTCCGCGGCAAGGGGCTGCCCGCCATCGCGGAGGCGTCGGCCGTGCTCGGCGCCTTCCGGGAGACCGCCCGGTTCTGCGACACGCTGCCCGAACTCGCGGAGGCCCTGGAGGCACGGGTCAGCCTGGACATGGACGAGGTCGCGGACAGCCAGGAGGACCCGGGCGAGCACTTCACCACCGCGCTGCTGCTGGAACTCCCCGACGGCGACGGCGGTCCGGTCCTGATGGCCAGTTGCGGGCACCCGGCCCCGCTCGTGATCGGCTCCGACGGCCAGGTCACCGCCACCAACTGCACCGCCCCCTCGCCGCCGCTGGGCTCCGGTTTCCTGCCGGCCGTCGGGGTCCACGCCGACGAGATCTCCTACGGCGACGGCGACACGCTGCTGCTCTACACCGACGGGCTGATCGAGGCCCGCTCCCGGCAGGGCATCTTCTACCCGCTCGTCGAACGCGTGGCGACCTTCCCGCCGGCCCTGACCCCGGAGGCCCTGCTGCGGCACCTGCGCCAGGACCTGCTCCACCACACCGGCGGCCGCCTCTCCGACGACGCGGCCCTGCTCGCGATCACCCGTACGGTGCAAGGGCAGGGGGCGGGGGCCTCGCACGGCGCCGACCTCATGTGAGGCGGGGCCACGGCCCGGTACGACGACCTGCCGCGACGAGCTGCTACGACGACCTGGCGCGCGACAGGCCGCGGGTCTGCTCGTCAGCGCGGGAAGTCGCGCTTGTGCCGGAACCACGGCCGGCGCGGCGGTCCACCCGGTCCCGGTCCCGGCTGTCCGGCCGGACCCGGCGCCGCGGGCCCGGGCGGGCTGTCGGCGGCGGGCGGCGGCTGCGGGGCGGCGCGGTCCGCCGGGTAGAGCCCCTCCTCCGAGTACAGCGCCGTGGCGATCGCCTCGACCGTCTGCTCGTCGGTGAAGCTCTCGGACCCGGGGATGTGCGGGACGCAGCCGACCAGCACGCCGTCCCTGATCACCTGCGCGTCGAGCCCGGCGGCTCCGCCGGGCGTCCACAGCGCCTCGCTTCCGTCCCCGATGACGACGCGGATGCCGAAGCTGTACACGCCGGTCTCAGTTCGATGGGCCATGACGTCTCGCGCGCGGAGTTGGGAGACCATGCGGTCGATACGGTCGGCTTCCATCGTCTGAGTACCTCGCTTCCGGCCTGCGCCGGCGCCACCGTGTCGTCTGGCGCCGACCGGCAGTCGGTATCGCCCTTTCCACGGTACTGCGGGGGCGCGCCGCTGGTCGGCTGAGCGGCCAGGGCGCCACGGGGCCACGACCAGGACGGTCACGACCAGGGACGCTCAGGACCGGGCCCGCCGCTCCCGCACCGTCCTCGCGTCCAGGCGGCGCGCGGCGAAGGTGAGGCCGAGCCAGCTCGTCCAGCCGATCGGCTGGAGCGCCCAGTAGCTCAGAATCCGGTACAGCAGGGTCACCGCGATCGCCTGGTCCGCGTGCAGCCCGTAGAAGACCAGCAGCGCGGCGAGGCTGGTCTCCACGATGCCGAGCCCGCCGGGCGTGAGCCGCAGCGCCCCCGACATCTGGGTGAGCGAGTACGCGACGAGCACCCCGCGCCAGGGCACGGCGACGCCCAGTCCCCACGCGCACGCGACGAGGCAGGCCGCGTCGAGCAGCCAGTTGCCCAGGGCCAGGGTGAGCGGCGGCAGCCACGGGCGCACCCCCGGCCGTACCTCCCGGACCTCCCGGGCGAGGCGGTACAGCCCGTCCTCGACGTTCCACAGCCGGCGGGAGCGGACCCCGACCCGGCGCCAGATCCGCCACGCCCGCCGCCGTACGAACGCGGAGCGCGGCAGGAGCGCGGCCAGGGCGGCGAGCGCCACGAGGACCGCGGTCAGCCAGAGCACGGCGGTGCGCAGGCCGCTCGGCCCCGCCCTGCCGCTGGCCAGGACGCCGACCACCAGCAGCAGGAACAAGGTGGTGGCCGACATCAGGCCGGCGACCGCGAGGGCCGCCCCGGCGAGCGCCAGCGACACGCCGCGGCGGCGCAGTTGCCCGTACAGCCACGCGGCGGCGAACGCCGCGCCGCCGGGCAGGGTCCCGGCCACGGCGTTGGCCGCCAGGGCCATGGCGCCCATCAGGGCGAGCCGCAGCCGGGCCCCGCCCAGCTTCAGCAGCCGCCACTGCAACGTCGCCAGGCAGGTCAGGGAGAGCGCCTCGAACAGGGCGGCCACTGCCAGCGGCGCCGGGCGGACCACCGCGATCTGGTGCAGCGCCAGCACCAGGTCGTGCCGCCGGTCCACCGCGAGGGCCACGGCGGCGGCCACCAGCACGGCGGAG
This sequence comes from Streptomyces sp. NPDC088194, assembly GCF_040702025.1. Taxonomy (NCBI): domain Bacteria; kingdom Bacillati; phylum Actinomycetota; class Actinomycetes; order Kitasatosporales; family Streptomycetaceae; genus Streptomyces; species Streptomyces sp. NPDC088194. Next base: position 27,144 of record NZ_JBFBIV010000061.1, read on the forward strand.
AGCACCCACCACACCGGGTGCCGGGCCCGCCCCGCACCGGAGTCGGCGCCCCCGGAGTCGGCGCCCCCGGAGTCGATCGTTTCCTCCGCTCCGCCCCTTTTGTTCACCACGCGAGACACGGTACGGCGGGGCCGCCACCGGAACCGTCAGGCCACGGGGGCGCCGCCCGACCCGCGAGGGCCGCCCCGCGCACGGCACCCACCGGGCCGCCGCGCCTACACGTGGTACGGGACGTTGGTGACGACGATCTTCGGCAGCGTCCGCAACGCCCGCTGGAGCCGGCTCGCGGTCCGGCTGTGCAGCAGGCGGTAGCGCCGGCGCCGCGTCACGATCTCCGGGACGACGATGGTGAGGGTGAGCTGCGGCTGCTGCTCGTGCAGCGCCTCGATGTAGTGGACCAGCGGGGCCACGGTCGCCCGGTAGGGCGTGACCAGCACCTCCAGCGGCAGGTGGTCGCCCCACACGTGCCAGTACCCCCGGAAGCGGTCCGCCTCCGCCTCACCGGGGCTGAGGTGCAGCGCGAGGACGGGCTGGCGCAGGGACGCGGCGTAGGCGAGCGCCCGCATGCCGGCCAGGTCCAGCGTGGAGATCGGCACGATCGACAGGTTCCGGATCTCCTCGGGGCTCTCCTCGTCCTCCCGGACCGTCCCGTTCACGACCGGCTCCGCCCCGGCCGTTACGGCGGAGGTCGCCGCGGGCGGGCGCGGGGGCTCGGGCGGGGGCGCCGGGGGGTCGCACTCCTCGTGGGGCGGGGACTCGGGCGACGCGGGGACCTCGATCGCCTGCGGGTGCAGCCGGAGCGCGGCGCGGACCTCCTCGTAGTGGTGGTGGATGCGCGTGGTCACCAGGAGGAACAGGCCGACGGCGAGGATGGCCACCCAGGCGCCCGAGGTGAACTTGGTGATCCCCGCGGTGACGAAGACGAGCGCGGACAGCACGCAGCCGGTCGCGTTGAAGAACAGGCTCTTGCGCCAGTGCCGGTCGCGCAGCCGCCACCAGTGGAGCACCATCCCGGCCTGGGACAGCGTGAAGGCGAGGAAGACCCCGACCGCGTAGAGCGGGATGAGCGACGCGGTGTTGCCGCTGAACGCGACGAAGACCACCGCGGCGGCCACCGACAGCACCCCGATGCCGTTGCTGAAGGCGAGCCGGTCGCCCAGCCGCAGGAACAGCCGCGGCGCGTGCCCGTCGCGGGCCAGCAGGAACAGCACCCGGGGGAAGTCGTTGTACGCGGTGTTGGCGGCCAGCAGCAGGACCGCGGCGGTGGCGATCTGCGTGAAGACGTACATCGGCCCGGACCCGAAGCTGCGGTGGGCGAGTTGGGAGAGCACGGTCTCGCCGGAGCGGGGCACCACGCCGTCGAGCCGGGCCAACGCCGTCACCCCGGCGAACAGCGTGATCAGCAGGCAGATCATCCAGGTCAGCGTGGTGCGGGCGTTGCGCCACTCGGTCGGCTGGAAGGCCGGCACCGCGTTGGAGATCGCCTCGATGCCGGTCATGGCGGTGGAGCCGGAGGCGAAGGCGCGCATGACCAGCAGCACGCCGACGCCCTCGGTGGCGTTCAGATGCGGGGTGGGCGTGGCGTGGAAGTCGCGCCCGGCGGCGTCGGACAGGCCCACCCCGACCAGCACGAACATCGCGATGATGAAGGCGTAGGTCGGGGCGGCGAACAGCGCCCCGGCCTGCCGCAGCCCGCGCAGGTTCCCGACCAGCAGCAGCGCGATCACCCCCGCGCCGATCGGCACGGTGTACGGGGACAGCGACGGCAGCGCGGAGGTGATGGCGGCGACCCCGGAGGCGATCGACACCGCGACGGTGAGGATGTAGTCGGTCATCAGCCCGGCCGCGGCCACCAGGCCGGGCACCCTGCCGAGGTTGTCGCCGGCCACGATGTACGAGCCGCCGCCGTGCGGGTACGCGCGGATCGTCTGCCGGTAGGACACCCCGACCGCGAGCATCAGGAACGCGATGGCCGCCGCGATGGGCGTGGTCCAGCCGAGACCGGCGGTGCCGGCGAGCACCAGCACGGCGAGCATGGCCTCGGGGCCGTACGCCACGGAGGACAGCGCGTCGGCGGAGAGCACCGGCAGCGCCACCAGCTTGCGCATGCGCTCGCGGGTGACCGCGGTGCTCTTCAGCGGCGCCCCGATCAGCGCGTGCCGGACGCGGTAGGCGGCGCGGGCCGCACCGGAGGAGGGCACCGCCTCCTCCGGCGCCGTGGCGGTGCCCAGGGTCGCCACCCGGACCATCCGGCCGAAGCGGTCGGGACCGATGTCCTCGGCCGACGGGAAGCCGCCGAGGTCGGGGTCGACCGGCAACTCGTGGCGCCGCAGGTCCGCGTCGTCCGACACCTGGGCCCACGCCTGCCCGACCTCGCCCAGCACCCGCAGCTGGTCCTCGTCGAGACCGGGCAGCATCTCCGCCGGGCCGGGCACGCCACCCCTTGCATCGGGCGTGCCACCACCACCATCGCCGTCACCACGTGCAGTTGTCACATCACTCAGTGTCACCCACGGCGCGATGCGCGCCCGCTTCCCGCGCGGACGACCCCGGTGGTGGCCCCACCGGGGTCGCTGTCCGCGGGGAGCCGCACCCACGCACGGGTCCCGCTGCGGAGAACGGTTCGCCGGGGCAGCCGGCGAGCCGAAGGGCGCCCCTCAGGCGTGGAGGCCCATTTCGGCGGAGAGCTTCGCCAGGGCCTCCAGGCGGCGCTCCAGGCTCGGGTGGGTGGAGAAGACGGTCGCGAGGGGCGAGCCCTCCTTCAGCGCCGGGGTGAAGAAGAACGCGTTGAAGGCCCGCGCGGTGCGCAGGTCCTCGCTGGGGATACGGGCGATGGTTCCGCTCACCTTGACCAGCGCGGACGCCAGTTCGGAGGGCCGGCCGGTCAGTTCGGCCGCGCTCCGGTCGGCGGCCAGCTCGCGGTAGCGGGACAGCGCGCGGATCAGCACGAAGCTCAGCGAGTACACCACGACGGACACCGCCATGATCATCGTGAGCAGCAGCAGGGTGTTCTGGTCGCGGCGGCCCCGGCCGAACAGCTCCGAGTAGAAGGCGAAGCGCACCAGCAGCCCCGCGAGCACGCCGAGGAACGAGGCGATGGTGATCACCGCGACGTCCTTGTGCGCGACGTGGGACAGCTCGTGGGCGAGCACGCCGTCCAGCTCGCCGGGTTCGAGGCGCCGCAGCAGGCCGGTGGTCACGCAGATCACCGCGTGGTCGGCGCTGCGCCCGGTGGCGAAGGCGTTCGGCAGGTCCATCTCCGAGACCGCCACCTGCGGCTTGGGCATGTCGGCGAGGGCGCACAGCCGGTCGACCGCGCCGTGCAGCTCGGGCTGCTCCTGCGGGGTGACCTCGTGGGCGTGCATCGCGAACAGCGCGATCCGGTCGGAGAACCAGTACTGCGCCGCCAGCACACCGGCCGCGATCACCACCACGACCAACACGGACTTCAGCAGCGCGACGAGCACGGCGATGAACGCCACGAACACCAGGCCCAACAGGAAGATCACCGTCAGCATCCGGACCGTGAGCCGCCAGTCAGGCGCGAAACGAGAGCGCACAACCGCTCACCCCATCTCCACGGAGCCGGCACCGACGCACCGGCCCCATTCCCGCGGTGACCGGCACACCCGACGGCCGGATTCCCGCCACTGTCCAGTGTGCTCCGCTTCGGCGGCCGACGGGGCCGCGAATCCGCAGGCCACCGCCCCGGGGTGGGGCACGGGCGGGGGGTGCGGGCGGGGGTGCGGCGAGGGGTGCGGGCGCGGCGTGTTCTCGCGGGGTGTCCGCCCGGGTCCGGCCGGGTCCGGCCGGGTCCACCCGGGTCCTGGTCCGGGTGGACCCGATGTCCGGCGCGCCCTCGTCCCGGCGGGGTTCCGCCGGCCGCAACCCATCCGGTCGGCGACTGCCCGTGTGTCTGCGCGCCCGCGGACGGGGCGTCCCGGCCGTGCGAGCGGCTCCGTATCCCATTCTGATGGAGCGTCAGCACCACCGCTGGCGGGAGGCGTCGAGAGGCGGGCGTTGCGCTCATGAGCCACCGGCTGCGCGTGGGCTGGGCCGCCGCCCTCTGTGCCCTGTCCTTCGCCGCCGTGTGGGTCCTGCAACGTGTCACGCACGTCTCGCTCATCGACGTCATGGTCTACCGCGCGGCGGGCCGGACCGTGCGCGAGGGCGGCGACCTGTACGCCATGCACGCCACCTCCGCGATGCTGCCGATGACCTACCCGCCCTTCGCCGGGCTGCTGTTCGTCCCGCTGACCTGGCTCGACGTCGCCCACATGCGCACCGCGGCGACCGCGGGGAACCTGCTGCTGACCGTGGTCCTCGCCGGGCTGTCGCTGCGCCTGGTGCTGCGCCGCCGCCCCGGCGCGGCCGCCGTGCTGGGCACGGCCGCGTGGGCGGCGTGGAGCGAACCGGTCTGGACCACCATCCGCTACGGCCAGGTCAACATTCTCCTGGTGTGCCTGGTGCTGTGGGACTTCACCCGGCGGCCCGGCAACCGCTGGGCCGGGATCGGCATCGGGCTGGCGGCGGCCATCAAGGTCACGCCGCTGCTGTTCCTGGTGGTGCTGGCCGGGGCGGCCGCGGCCACCCGCGGGCGCGGCACCCCCTGGCGGCGCCGCTTCCTCACCGCCACCGGCAGCTTCGCCGGCGTCACGCTGCTGACCGCCGCGGTGCTGCCGCACGACTCGCTGCGCTACTGGACCAGTTGTGCCTTCGCCCCCGACCGGTCGGGCTCCGCGGTGAACATCGCCAACCAGTCGGTGCGCGGCGTCGTGGCCCGCGCGCAGCACACCGTGCACCCCACGTCCCTGTGGCTGGCCGCCGCCGTCCTGGTCGCCCTCGGCGGCACCGCCGTCGCGGTCGCGGCGCTGGCCGCGACCGGCCGGGTGCCGAACGCCACCGCGTGGGGAGCGGTGGCCTGCGGTGTCACCTCTCTCCTGGTCAGCCCGATCACCTGGACCCATCACTGGGTGTGGAACGTGCCCATGACGGTCCTGCTCGTCCACGAGGCGCTGCGCCGGCGCGATCCGCGCTGGGCCCTGGGCGCGGCGGCGTGCGTGCTGGTCTTCTGCTGCGACGCGGTGTGGTCCCTCCCGCACGGCGCCGGCCGGCCCGAACTCCACGAGAACGCCGGCCAGATACTGGTCGCCGCGAGCTACCCGCTGGCCGGGCTCGCCTTCCTCGCCACGGCCGCCGCCGTCACCGTACGGCCCCGCGCGACCGCCCCGGCGGAGACCAGCACCGTGTACCCCTGACGGCCGGCCCGCCTGCGGGACCGTCCCCCCTTGTCCTGGCGGCCGGGGGCGGCCCCGGCGGGCCCCACCACCGGCCGGCGGGCCGCACGACGGAAGGACCCCATGAGCGTCGCGTCGCAGAGCAGGATGGCCGGCCTGGCGCGGGAGGCCGCCAGGTTCGGCGCGGTGGGCGTCAGCGGCATCTTCGTCAACCTGGGCGTGTACAACCTGCTGCGCCGCTACACGTCCCTGCTCGTGGTGCAGGCCGGCGTGATCGCCACCGTGGCCGCCGTCGCCTTCAACTACGTCGGCTTCCGCTACTTCACCTACCGCGACTGCGACCGGCGCCGCCGGCTGCGGCGGATCACGCTCTTCCTCGCCTTCAGCGCGGTCGGCGTCGTGATCGAGAACGGCGTCTTCTACGGCGCGACCCGGGGGCTCGGCTGGAGCAGCCCGCTGCGCAGCAGCGCCGGGAAGTTCGCGGGGATCGCGCTGGCCACCGCGTTCCGCTTCTGGGCCTACCGGACCTGGGTCTTCACGGCGCTGCCCGCCGCCCAGGACCCCGTCCGGCCGGCCGGCGAGGAGTGAGCGCCGGCGGATCGCCGCCCTCCGCGCGCACGCAGCCGACACGCACCCGACACGCACGCGCGGAACCGTCACGGACCCGTCTGCCGGAACCGGTCGCGCCCGGCCGTCCGGCCGCGCCCTCACCGGAGCAGACTGGAAGGGGAAGGCGTCCCGCCGGATGGCGGGCCCGCCTGCCGGGAACGGGCGTGGGAGGTGCGATGAACGGATCGCTACCGCTGGGCCGGATCGCCGGTGTGCCCCTGCGGGTCCACTGGAGCGCCCCCCTGCTGATCGTCGTCCTGAGTTTCGGGCTGGCCGGCGGGGTGCTCCCCGCCTGGGCCCCCGGCCACTCCGGGGCGGCCTACGACGCGTGGGCGGTGGTCGGCGCGCTGCTGCTGATGGTGAGCCTGGTCGCGCACGAGGCGGCGCACGCCCTCGTCGCCCGCCGCTCCAAGGTCGAGGTGGAGGACGTGACGGTCTTCGCGCTCGGCGGGGTGACCAGGATGGGGTCGGCCACCACCGCGCGCAGCTCGGGTTGGATCGCCGCGGTCGGCCCGCTCACCAGCCTGTTCCTGGGCGGCCTCGGCCTGGGCGCGGCGGTGCTGGCCGGCGACGTCCTGCACTGGACGCTCTTCGCCGCGCTGCTGGCCTGGACCGGCTGGGCCAACGTCCTGCTCGCCGCCTTCAACCTGATCCCGGCCGCGCCCCTGGACGGCGGCCGGGTGCTTCAGGCCGTGATCTGGCGGATGCGCGGGGACCGCGAGAAGGCGGCCCGGATCGCCGCGCGCTGCGGGCAGGTGGCCGGTGTGCTGATGATCGCCGGCGGCTGGCTGGAGTTCCTCGCGGGCGGCGCGGCCGGACTGTGGCTCGCCCTGGTCGGGCTGTTCGTGCTGATGGCCGCGTTCTCGGAGGTGCGCCGGTCGGTGCTGTTCGAGGCCGTACGCGGGGTGCGGGCCGCCGACGCGATGCGACCGGTGGCCACCGGCCAGGACTGGCAGACCGTGGACCGGTTCCTCACCGAGACGATGCCGCGGGCCGCCGACCAGGTCGTGGTGCCCGTGACGGACCTCGACGGCCGGCCCAGCGGGGTCGTCACGGTGCCCTCGCTGCGCGCGGTCCCCCTCGCGCAGCGGGCCCAGGTCCGGGTACGCGACATCGCCGCGCCCCTGGAGAGCTGCACGCTGGCCGCACCCGACGACCAGGTCACCGACATCCTCGACCACGCCGTGAAGACCGCGGGCCGCCCGATCCTGGTGATGGCGGACCGGCACGTCGTCGGGATGATCACCACCGAGGACATCATCGGCTTCACCCAGCACCGGCCGCCGCACCCGCCGGCGTGGCCGCCCACAGCGCACAGCGCCGGGCACGGCCGCTGACGGGTGCGCGCGTCCAACGGTGGGCCCACGTCCAGCAGCCCGCGCGCGCCCGGCGGTTGGGGCGCGCCCAGTGTCAGGCGCGCCCTCCGCCGTAGAGGGAGGCCACGTTCTCCCGCGGGGCGGGCTGGTGCCGGACGGCGGGTCCCTCGGCGAACCCGGTCAGCACGTTCTCGGTGACCTTGGTGACGAACCCCCGGGTGCGGGCGTCCATCTTGTGGTCCCGCCCGTCCAGGCCGGTGCCCGCCATCAGCCCCTCCACCCAGCGCATGGTGCCGGTGGAGAAGACACCGGCGCCGCTGGGCACCGTGTAGTACGCGGAGTCGGAGTGGCTGTGCTTGCCGTGGCACACCAGCGGCGAGTGGGCGACGACCTCGATCGACCTGGGCATGGGAGAGCCCGGGGTGACCCGGTCGTACTCGACGCCGACCAGGTGGGCGAAGCTCTCGCCCCGGCGCACCCCGGTGCCGCGGAAGGCCCAGTGGTCGGGGTTCTCCACGACGTAGGGCGCGTCGGTCGGGAAGCCCTCGTACAGGACGCCGGTCAGCGAGGACTCCGGGTCGGCCCCCGGGCCGCTGCGGAAGTCGGTGGTCGCCATGTGCGGGTGGTCGGCGAGGTACGGGTCGGCGTAGAAGTCGGTCTTGTAGCAGACCACCGGGGGCGGCGCGGTGGCCGTGGTGGCGGCCAGCCGGACCCGGCGGAAGCAGGTGTTGGCGCCCAGGAAGGCCAGGTTGGTGCCGGCGTCGCGGGCCGCCGTGACATGCTGCCGCTGCTCCGGGGTCCAGTACTCGTCGTGGCCGAGCGCCACCGCGGTGGTCGCGCCCTTCAGCACGCTCGGGTCGCGGTGGACGTCCATCCCCGTGGTGTACGCCAGCGGGATGCCCGACCGCTCGGCCAACACCACCGCGGCCCGCTCGTAGACCAGGAACTTCTCCGCGCCGCTCTTGGCGTAGGGCCGCTCGAAGGACACCTCGTACGCCCGGCGCGCGTACGAGCCGTCCGCGCCGTAGTAGAGGCAGTTGCCGCCCCAGTCGTTGTACGCCTGCCAGGTCGCCGGGGCGTGCATGAGGAGGGTGCGGCCGTGGGCGCTGGTCGAGCGGACCACCAGGGGGACGTACCGCTGGTGGCCGCTGTCGGCCTCCAGCCGCAGCAGGTAGGCGCCCGCCGGCCAGCCGTCGGCCGCGATCTCCAGGCTGCGGTCCCAGCCCGCGTGGATCATCCGCGTGTCCAGGGCGGTGCTGTACGGGCCCTGCCGCCGGCCGGCCACCGTGTGCGAGGCCCACACCAGGGCCGCCTGCTTGCCGTCGTACCAGCCGACCCGGAAGGCGGAGACCCGGAACGCCCGCGCCGTGGTCGACACGTGCAGCCCGAAGGTCTCCCCCGGCAGCACGCTGACCCGGTCGGCGTAGCCCTCGATCGCGTGCGGCGGGCCGATCGGGCCGAGCCGCCAGTCGTCGGTGCCCTTCGGCGCCGCGTGCCCGGTGAGGCGGTAGGCGCCCGGGTCCGGCGCGGGCGGCGTGGGGCGCGCCCGGTGCGGGCTCCCGCCGCATCCGGCGCTCGCGACGACGACCAGCCCGGACGCCGCGACCCGCAGCACCCGCCGTCGCCCCGGCCCGCCCGGACCCGCCGGATCTGCCGGATCTGCCGGATCTGCCGGACCGGTGCCGTCGGCGCCACCCCTGGCCGCGTGCTCCTCACCGCTGCGCATGACGCCGCCCTCTCCACCCGTCTCCACCGATCGCCCCCTCGATCCTGCGCCGGACCCCGCCCGCGGGCCAGCCGAACACGACCGAACGGCGGCACCGGGCACGGCTGTTCGGCCACCAGCCCCCGTCGGACGTCGCCGAGGCCGAACACGGTCGTCGTCGGCGCGGAGCCCGCGCGCGGTCGTGCGGTCGGGTGGCGTACGTTCCGCCCCCGCCGCCTGACGCCACTCGGGGAGATGCCGCGCCGCCGCGGATGAGAAGGTATGCGGTACGGGCGGCGGACCGGGGGCGCCGGTCCCGTCCTGGTGCAGCGGAAGCGGAGAGACCTATGAGCACGCCGGACGGCGGCAACGGTCGGCGTGACGGATACGAAGGTCCGTACGGGGAGGACGGGTACCCGCGGGACGGCGGGTACCCGCAGCAGTACCCGGGCCAGTACGGCGGGTACGACCAGCAGGGACCGTACGACCAGCAAGCACCGTACGACCAGCAGGGACCGTACGACCAGCAGGGCGGGTACGACCAGCAGGGCGGGTACGAACCGCAAGCGCCGTACGGCCAGCAGGCGCCGTACGGCCAGTACGGCGGGTACGAACAGCAAGCCCCCTACGCGCAGCAGCAGTACGGGCCGTACGGCTACACCTCCGTGCCGCAGCAGAGCGCGCCGGACCCGGACCCGTACCGCCACCTCTACCGGGACGACGACGCCGACTACTCCCTCTACTACGCGCCGAACGTCTACGGCGGGGCCAGCGGGGACGTGGCGGCGGAGGCGACCGGGACGTTCCCGGTGATCGACGTGGACCGGGCGCCGCCGCGGGAGGCGGGGCGCGAACCGGCCGCGGACGGCAAGGCCAAGTCCAAGGGCTCGGTGCTCGGTTCGAGTGCCGTGATGGCGCTGGGCACCATGGTGTCGCGGGGCACCGGCTTCGTCCGCAACATGATGATCGCCGCGGCGATCGGCCAGGGCGTGATGGGCGACTCGTACCAGGTCGCCTACACGCTGCCCACGATGGTGTACTTCCTGGTCGGCGGCGGCGCGCTGAACGCGGTGTTCGTCCCGCAGCTGATCCGCAGCATGAAGAACGACGCGGACGGCGGCGAGGCGTACGCCAACCGGCTGCTGACGCTGGTGATCACCGCGCTCGGCGCCGTGGTGCTGGTGATGGTGGCGGCCGCGCCGCTGCTGGTGCGGATGCTCTCCCCCTCGCTGATGTCCACCCCGGCCAGCGCGCACGTCACCGTGGACATGGCGAGGTACTGCCTGCCGACGATCTTCTTCATGGGCGTGCACGTGGTGGCCGGCCAGATCCTCAACGCCCGCGAGCGATTCGGGGCGATGATGTGGACCCCGGTGCTCAACAACATCGTGGTGATCTTCACCTTCGGGATGTACATCTGGGTGTTCGGCAGCTTCGGCCACTCGGCGGTCAGCCCGAACACCATCTCCCCGCAGGGCGTACGGCTGCTGGGTGTCGGCACCCTGCTCGGCCTGGTGGTGCAGGCGCTGTCGATGCTCCCCTACCTGCGCAAGTCCGGGCTGCACTTCCGGCCGCGCTTCGACTGGCGCGGCCACGGTCTGGGGCACGCCGCCAAACTCGCCCGCTGGACCTTCCTGTTCGTGCTGGCCAACCAGGCCGGGCTGATCGTGGTCACCCAACTCGCCACCGCCGCCGAGAAGTCCGCGGCGGCGCACGGCTTCGCCAGCGGCACCGGCCTGGCCGCGTACACCAGCGCCCAGACCATCTGGCAGCTCCCGCAGGCGGTCATCACGGTCTCGGTGATGAGCGCGGTGCTGCCCCGAATATCCCGGGCCGCCTCCGACGGCGACGCGGCCGCGGTCCGCGCCGACATCTCGCACGGCCTGCGCACCTCCGCGGTGGCGATCGTGCCGGCCGCCTTCCTCTTCCTCTCCCTCGGCCCGTGGATCGGCGCGCTGATCTACGGCACCGGCGCCAACGGCGGCCGCTCGGTGGGCTACATGCTCGCCGCGTTCGCCCTCGGCCTGATCCCGTACTCGGCGCAGTACGTCATGCTGCGCGGCTTCTACGCGTACGAGGACACCCGGACGCCCTTCTTCAACACGGTGTGGATCGCCCTGGTCAACGCGGCTGTCGCCGGGCTGTCGTTCCTGCTGCTGCCGCCGCAACGGGCCGTGATCGGCATGGCGTTCGGCTACGGCGTCGCGTACTTCGTCGGCCTGATGGTCGCGCTGCCCCGGCTGCGGCGCCGGATCGGCACCCTCGACGGGCCGCGCATCCGCCGCACCTACGGCCGCCTGATCGTGGCCAGCGTCATCCCCTCGATCCTGAGCTTCCTGCTCGCCCGGACCACCGAGCACGTCCTGGGCGGCGGCCTGCTCGGCGCGGCCGGCGCCCTGCTGATCGGCCTCGTGGTCCAGATCGGCCTCTTCCTCGCGATCGCCAAGCGGATGCGGATCGAGGAGCTGAACGCGCTGCTGGGCATGGTGCGCGGCCGGCTGGGCCGCTGACCGGGCCGGAACGCGTTGTCAGAGGGTCGCCCTAGGGTCGTGGTGGAGTGATCGTGAGGGAGGGGGCGGGCGGCGATGGTGCTGCTGGAGGTGCGCAGTCGCGCGGTGGGGGTGCCGGACGGGCCGACGGTGCCGGCGGTGTGGCTGGAAGTGGCCGCGGACGAAGCCGTGCTGACGCTGCGGGAGATCGTGGGCCGCGCGGTCGAGGCGCAGCTCGCGGCGGCGGACGCGGCGGACCGCGAAGGGTCCGCTTCGGGCTCCAAGACGCCGCGCGCGGCGCGGAGTTCGGTGGGCGCCCAGTTCCGGTCCGGCCCTGACCGTACCGAGCCGGTGGGCGGCGCCGCGGCCGAGACGGAGCGGGCGATGGCGGCGATCGACCGCGGCCTGGTCGCCGTGTTCGCGGGCGGCCGCCGGCTGGAGTCCCCGGACGAGCCGGTGGCGGTCCGGCCGGGCGACCGGATCACCTTCCTCCGCGTCACCGCGCTGGTCGGCGGATGAGCGCCCTCCCGGCCACGGACGAAGTGGCGCACCGGCTCGGCGAGTTGCTCGCCCGGTCACCCGGCCCGTTGCGGCAGCTCGCCGACGAAGTGCCGTTCGACGTCCCGGTGGAGCTGCACACCTTCCTGCAGGAGACGTTCGGCCCCGGGTCCTACGGCCTGCACGAGTGCTGGGATGCGGCGGCCCGCGCGGTCCTGGAGCGCCCCGTCACGCCGGAGCGCACCGCCCTGCTGCGTTCCCTGCTGCTCGGCAACGGCTCCGGCTTCCGCGGTTGGGAGCTGATCCGGCTCGTGCAGGGCTTGTACGACGCGGGGGCGCTGGACGACGACGTCCTGCACCCGCTGCTGCGGGTGCGCCATCGGTCCTGGGAGCTGTGCCCGGTCGATCCGGCGCGCCGGGAGCAGCCGCACTTCCACGACCGGCCCGCGCTGTGGGACGAGGTCTCCGCGGGCTGCCGCGACAGGATCGCGGACTCCCTGGACCGCTTCGTCGACCTGCTCTGTGCGGCGCCCACCGCGGAGAGCGTCAGGCAACTCCCGCCCTGGCGCCCGCGCGGCACGCGGTTCTTCCTGCGGGCGCTGGAGCTGTGGCGGGCCGAGACCACCGCGCCGGGCGGGGACCGCGCCCGCGGCACCGCCGCCGTCTACCTGGCGCGGGCCCGCCTCACCGAGGCCGAACAGGTCTCGCTGCTTGACGAGTTGGGCACGCGTCCCCGCGCCGAGCGCGAGGCGGCCGTGGCCCTCGCGGCGGCCGCGCGGGAACAGCCCCTGGACCTGCTGGAGTTGCTCGACGCCGCCGACGCGCGACCGCTGGCCCGCCTGATCCGCGACGGCGTCGCGCCCGTCGACCCGGAGTCCGACGCGATCGACCTGGGCGCGCTGCGCCGCGTGGAACTGCCGGCCGAGCGGATGGCCGACCTGCTCCCGCTGCTGTGCGCCACCGCGACGACGGTCACGGCCGACCTCGCCGGCCTCGGCGCCGGGTCGGTCGGCGCGGCGGACGACCTGCCGGAGTTCCTGCTCGCCCGGTACGGCCTCAACGAGCCGCGGGTCCGCGAACGGCTGCGCCGGCACGCGTACTCGGCGATCGGGTGTCTGGGCCTGCTGCCGCTCACCGCCGGCGAGACCGTGCTCGACCGCTATCTGGAGCTGCGCGGCTGCGCGAAGGCGGCCACCCGGTTCGGCGCCGAGCGCCGCGCCAACCACCTGCGGGCGGTGCACGCCGGGCTGTGGCACCTCGCTCAGGTCACCGGGTACCCGTCGGCCGACCGCCTGGAGTGGGACATGGAGGCCCGGCTGTCCACGGACACCCCGCAGCGCTGGAGCATCGGGGCGTACACCCTCGCCGTCGACCTGGCCGACCCCGCTGTGCCCCTGCGGGTCGAACGCGCCGGCAAGCGGCTCGCGTCCGTACCGAAGCAGGTCCGGCAGGACCCTTCCTACGGTGAGATCCGCGCCGTGCAGGAGCGGTTGCGCGAGCAGGCCCGCAGGGTGCGCACCGGGCTGATCGAGCCGCTGGTGGCCGGGGGCGACCTGCTGGACGCGGCCGCCTTCGACCGCCTGCTGGCCCTGCCCGCCGCGCGGGCCATGCTGTCCGCGCTGGTGCTGCGCACCGCCGACGGCGTGTTCGGCCTGCTGGACCTCTCCGGCGCCGCCCCCGCGCTGGTCGGCCTCGACGGCGTACCGGTGCCGATCGGAGCCGGCGCAGGGGTCGGGGTCGGGATTGGCGCGGCCCACCCGCTGGACCTCGCCGCCCGGGACCTGCTCGGCGGGTGGCAGCGGGAGGTCGTGCGGCGGCGGATACGGCAGCCGGTCAAGCAGGTCTTCCGGGAGTGGTACCGCCTCACCGCGGCCGAGCGGGAGGACGGCACGTGGTCACTGCGGTTCGCCGGGCGGGACGTGGCCGGAGCGGTCGCCGGGCGGCTGCTCACCGCCCGGGGCTGGCGGGCGTCGGTACGCGAGGACCAGCCGTTCGCGACGCGGCGCCTGGGCGGCTGCCACGCCGTGCTGCGCTTCGACGAGTTGGGCCACTTCCTGGGTGAGGGCTCGGCCAGGACCGGGCCGACCGGGTTCGTCGAGACGGTCGACGGCCCCGGCCACAGCCTGGTGCTCGGCGCGGCGGTGCCGCTGGCGCGGGTGCCGGCGCTCGACCTGTCCGAGGCGCTGCGCGACGTGGACCTGGTGGTCTCGGTCGCCGCGCGGCAACTGCCGTCCGAGGAGTCGCCGTCCGATTCGGCGGCGGCGGTCCGCGCCGCGCTGCTCGCCGCCCTCGTGGCCGACCTCGGCCTGGACCGGGTCACCCTCGACGGCCGGTACGCCCGGGTGCGCGGCACCCGCGCCGACTACCGCGTGCACCTCGGCAGCGGCAGCGTCCACGTCGACCCGGGCGGCCACCTGTGCATCGTCCCGGCCGGGTTGACCCGCACACCGCACCGCGACCTCTTCCTCCCCTTCGCCGACGACGACGAGCAGACCTCGGTGATCCTCAGCAAGGTCCTCCTCCTCGCCGATGACGAACACATAGCAGACCAGGACATATTGGGGCAGATCGCCTACGTATCGGCGCCGGTCGACCGCTGAAAAGATGCCGCGTGGAAACTGTTCTGAAGAAGTGGGAGTGTGGGGGGAGGTCGGGGGTAAGAGGCCGAAGAGCAGTTCCGACGACTGAGGATGATGACATGACGGTGGCCACGCAGACCGCAGAAGCATCCGTCCAGCCTGCTGCGACGGGTTCCGCTACCTCTCCTGGTGCCCCCGTGTCGGGCGCGCACGCAGGGTCGGTCGGTGAACTGCCCTGGATCGAGGAAGCCGGCAAGGTCGCCCCCAAGGACGCGCGGGCGCTGTCGAAGCTCTTCTTCGACCGGCTGCAGACCCTTGAGGAGGGCACCCGCGAGTACAGCTACGCGCGGAACACCCTCATCGAGATGAACATGTCGCTGGTGCACTTCAGCGCCCGCCGGTTCCGCAGCCGCGGCCCGGAGGAGATGGAGGACATCCTCCAGGTCGGCACGATCGGCCTGATCAAGGCGATCGACCGGTTCGACCTGAGCCGCGAGGTGGAGTTCACCACCTTCGCCGTGCCGTACATCGTGGGCGAGATGAAGCGGTTCTTCCGCGACACCAGCTGGGCCGTGCACGTGCCGCGCCGGCTCCAGGAGCTGCGGGTGGAGCTGGCCAAGGCCCGCGACCACCTCACCGCGGTGCTGGACGCCAAGCCGTCCGTCGCCGAGCTGGCCGCCTACCTGGAGATCGGCGAGGAGGACGTCATCGAGGGCCTGGTGGCGTCGAACGGCTACACCGCCGGCTCGCTCGACCTGCCCGCCGGCGACGAGGAGGGCGGCTCCGACAACAGCCGGCCGTACGCCGAGTCGATCGGCGCCTGCGACCCGGCGATGGAGCTGGTCGAGGACTTCCACGCCCTCGCCCCGCTGCTGGGCCGGCTCGACGACCGCGAGCGGAGCATCCTGCGGATGCGCTTCGCCGACGAGATGACGCAGGCCGAGATCGGCGCAGAGCTGGGCTGCTCGCAGATGCACGTCTCCCGGCTGCTGTCGCGCACCCTCACCAAGCTGCGCAACGGGATGCTCACCGAGCGGTGAGCCGCCCCACGCGGCAACCCCGCGCCACCGGGTGAGCCACCCCACACACCTCGACCGGGTGTCGATCCACCCCCGGCCCACCCGCGGCACACCGATCCGCGGCACTCGCTGAGCGCCGCTCCGACTCCGAGCCCCGCATGGTCACGATGCGGGGCTCAGTCGTGTGCCCGTCGCCCGGCATGCCCCCATCTGCGCCAAGCCCGCCACCCGTTCCGCGCGTCCCGGTCCGCGTCGGGGCGCGCGGCCAGCACCCTTGGCCCATGAGGCACTGGTTGGGCGGCACGCACGGCATGCAGACCTCGGGCGCCGGGCGCGAGCAGCTCTTCCTGCTGCTGGCCGGGCTGGTCTGCTCCTTCCTCTTCATCCGGTTCAGCACCCGGATGATCCGGCGGCAGGTGTCGTGGTGGCCGGGGAACGTGCAGCCGGGCGGGATGCACATCCACCACGTGGTCTTCGGCCAGGTGATGATGATCATCGGCGGGGTGGGCGCGTTCGGGATCAGCGGCGGGCCGGTGGCGCACGACATCCTCGCGGTGGTCTTCGGGATGGGCTGCGGGCTGGTGCTGGACGAGTTCGCGCTCGTGCTGCACCTGGAGGACGTGTACTGGAAGGAGGAGGGCCGGCGGTCGGTCGACGCGGTGATCCTCTCCGTCGCGGTGATCGGGCTGCTGGTGGCGGGCGAGGCCCCGCTCGGCGGGTACGTCGGCGGGGGGTCGTACGGGTCGTACGCGGTGGCCGCGGTGCTGCTCGGGTTCGTGGTGCTGTGCCTGCTCAAGGGCAAGGTGTGGACCGGGCTGCTGGGCGTGATGGTGCCGGTGCTCGCGGTGGTGGGCGCGCTGCGGCTGGCCCGGCCGCACAGCCCGTGGGCGCGCTGGCGCTACGCCGCGCGGCCACGCCGGATGGCGCGGGCCGAACGGCGCGAGGAGGGCGCGCGGCGGCGGGTGATGGCCGCGAAGACCGCGGTGATGGACGCGGTCGCCGGGGCACCCACCCCGGTGTCGCTGGCGAAGCGGGCGTCGGCGGTGCCGACGGTCGTGGAGGTGCCGCCGTCCCGGCTGGAGTTGCTGCTGGGCCGGGTGCTGGGGCCGCTGCGCGGGCCGGGCGCGGTGATCGCCGTGTGGTACCTGCGGCTGGCGGCCGCGGTGGACGTCGTCAGCGGGCTGGTCGGCCCGCTGCGCGACCGGGTGCGGGCCGCGAGCGGCGGCGGTCACGTCTCCGCGTTCCTGGTCAGCCCCGGATTCACCGGCGCCGCGCTGGCGTTCGTGCTGTCGGTGAGCCTGCGCCGGCGCAAGCGGGCGGCGTGGCTGCTCACCACGGTGGCGACCGCCGCGTACACCGTGGCGATCGCGAGCACCGTCGCGGCGGCGCCGGGGGCGCACCGGCACGCCGCCGACTGGCTGGCGATCGCCCTGACGTTGGTGCTGCTGGGCGCGCTGCTGGTGTCGCGCACCGCCTTCAACGTGCGCGGCGAGCGGCGCAACATCGCCGTGGGCCTGCTCAGCCTGGTGGTGGGGGCGGCGGTCGCGGTGGGCGCCGGCACCCTGCTGGTCCAGGCCACCGACCAGGACCCGCCGTCGCGTTGGGGCCCCAGCGCCCGGTACGCGGCAGTACGGACGCTGACGCTGTCGGCGATCTTCGACCACCCCGGGATCAGGGTGCCGTGGTGGGCGGACCTGCTGATCAACCTGATCAGCGTGGCGCTGCTGCTGCTCGTGGTGCTGGCGTTCCTGCGTGCGCCGCGCGGCCGGGACCGGCTGCTGCCCGCGGACGAGCGGCGGTTGCGGGCGCTGCTGCGGGCGGACGGCGGCCGGGACTCCTTCGGGTACTTCGCGCTGCGCCGGGACCGCGCGGTGTGCTGGGCGCCGGACCGGCGGGCCGCGATCGTGCACCGGGTGGTGAACGGCGTGACGCTCGCGGCCGGCGATCCGGTGGGACCGCCGGCGGCGTGGCCGGCGGCGGTCGCGCACTGGCTGGACACCGCCCGCCGGCACGCCTGGGTCGCGGCCGTCGCGCACGCGGGCGACAGCGCCGCGGGCGTCTACACCGCGGCCGGGCTGCACGGGCTGGACTCGGGCGTGGAGCCGGTGGTCGAGGTCGGCGCGCTGCCGGCCGAGCCGGCCCGGCTGCGGCAGGCGATGGAGGGCGCCGGCTACACGGTGGTGGTGCGCCGCGAGCGGGAGGTGGCCGAGGAGGAGTGGGTACGGCTGCGGCAGCTCGCCGACGCGTGGCGGCGGCACGGCCGGGCGGCCGGCGGGGTGCGGCTGGGGCGGCTCGGCGACCCGGCCGACCCGGGCTGCGTGATCGCCGAGTGCCGCGACCGGCACGACCGGACCTGCGCGCTGCTGGCGTTCGTGCCGTGGGGCGAGGACGGGCTGACCCTGGCGCTGCTGCGGCACGACCAGGAGTCGGGGCACGGCCCGGTCGATCTCGTCCTCACCGAGGTGCTGCTGCGGGCGCGTACCGGCGCCGAACCGGTGGCGGACGTGGTCCGCGTCTCGCTCAACCTCGCGCCGTCCGACGGCGAGCAGGCGTACGCGGGGTACCGGCCGCGCTGGGTGACCCGGCACCTGCTGTACGAGCGGCGCGCCGAACTCCCCCGGGTGATCGCCGCCGCGGCCTACACCGAGGGCCTGCGCCTCGCCGCCGCACGAACCGCCCGGGCTTCCCACCAGGTGTACTGACCCGCAGCGTTGTGGACGCGGGTCACCACACCCGGGGCCTGCCCGGGGGTGGCCGCGCGGGCGGTTCGGGGGTGCCCCGGCGGCCCCCTCCCTCCGGCCGTTCGGGCACTCCCGCCGCCGGGCGCACCCGTCTCCGCGGATTTCCGCTGCCGAATCGCCTGCGCGGTGCGGGAATTCCGGCGCCTCGGGTCGGCCGCGGAGGAATCACCCGGGCGAATTTCGCGGCGGGCGCATACGGCAGCCGAATGAGGCGGGCGAATGCGTCAGCCGAATACGCCGTCCGGGAACCGAATACCGGATGTCCGGCCGCGTTCCGGCCGCCGGAATCCGCGCTCGCGGATTCACCCGGGCGGGGCCGGGCGAAAGGCGAAGCGCACCGTGCCGAAAGGGAGGAAGCGCGGGCCGTACGGCTCCCTGCGACCGCCACGGCACCCGCCGCGCGGCGGCCGCGTCCCCGGCGGGCGCCCGCCGGTCGTACGGGCGGCACCCGCACCGCGGACGGGAGCCGAGCGGCCGCCCGGCGGGCGCCCCACCATTGCCGGCACCCGCAATTCCGACCGCGCGGCACCATACGCGGCACGGAACGCGGGGGAAGTCGGCGGTGAAGTCCGCGGCTCGCGGGAAACCCGGGCCGGTGCGGCCGACTTGTACCGCGGTGACCAGCGCGGCGGCGCCCAGGACAGCCCGCACCGGACGCCGTCGAGACGCCGAGCGCGAATGCCAGGCTCTCCCCTGAGATCGGACGGAACGTCAACTCCGGTTCATCCAAACGGTGTTGATATGAAGTCATGATGGGCTGACGCTGCCGAGATCCACGCCCGGACCGCGCCCGGACCAGGGCGAGAAGCCCGCCGCACCCCCGCCCGCCGGTGAAGCGGGGGCCGATCGACCGGTCCCCGCGGGACGGCGGCAGGGGCAGCCGCGCCCGGTCGTCGTCGCGCCGACGGAGGGAAACCGGGCCGCCGCCGTCAAGCCGGCGCCGGCGGATCGTCGCACGCGCCACCCGTTCGCGGTCGGCATTCGCGACTCCAACTCCTTCCGGCCTACGTAACGGTAGGCTCCCTCTCCGTACCTGACCGCGATCGCCTGCGACGCCGGCCCGGGGACCGGTGCGCCCACCATCGCGCCCGCCCCGTGGACTCCACCGCGGCCGCGACTGCCACAACCCTCGAAGGGGTGGAGAATTCGGTTGTCTGATCGAGCGACTCGCCCGAATTCGCCGCCTTCTTCCGCACATATGGGCGGCGAGCAAATGCAGCGGCTTGGCGCGGAACGGCCGCCTGTATATGATCGCAAAGTGGCCGCACCAAGGCCGTTCCCCAATGGCCAGGCACAATCGAATCCAGTACGGCGCCCCGAACCACTCGCACCGCGCGACCGTTCGGCCGGGCGATCAGGACACCACCCACGCCCGCTCGTTCCGGTCGCCGGCCGGCGTGATCCAGCGAGCCGCCGCACCCCCGACGGTGAGGACAGGCAAGTGACCACGGCCGTCAGCCGCAGCCTCCGCAAGGACCCGGCCCGGTGGCCGCGCCCCGCCCGGGGGCGGTTATCCGCGGACCCGCCGCCGTCATCGACCGTCAGCGTCTCCCGTGCCGCGGCCGGAAGGGTGTGCCTGGTCCGCGGTGCCCGGTGCGGAGCGTCGCAAGGCGGAGGATCGTCCTCGTACCGGGCGTACGCGGACGACTCCGACCACGCAGCGAGGTGCCGCGCCGGGCACCGCGAACCGGTGCACCTCTCCGGTCACGGCACCCGACACCGCCAACCCCGGACGGGCGTTGAGCCGCGTCCAGATTCCTGAGGATCTGATGACCACGTTGATACAGGAGGCGGCAGCTGCGCTGCTGTTGGCCCTCGCGCTGGCCGCCGGCGGTGCGGCTCTGCGGTTCCGCCGTATCGCCCGCACCCGGCAGCGGCAGGCCGAGCAGCAGCACGCACAAAGCCATGCCACGGTCCTGGCCGAGCGAGAACGGGTACGCCAGCACGCCGAGCAGCAAAGGGCGTTGGAGGACGCGCTGGGCTACCTGGCGTCGGCCGGCCTGGCCGAGGCCACCGCCGCGGCGCTGGAACCCGGCGAGAACCGCGAGGTCGAGTTCGTGCTGCCGCAGCCGCTGGCCGGCACCCTGGCGGCGCAGCGCATCGAGGAACTGGTCTCAAAGCACACCGCGTTGGTCCGGCAGACCCGGCGCGACGCGCAGGACGCCGCCGAGTTGCGGGTCGAGAAGGCCCACGAGGACGCCCGCGACGCCACCCGCGCGGCCGTACTGACCTTCGCCTCGGCCCTGGTGAGCCTCGGTGCCGAACTCGCCGAGGAGGTCAGCGTGGGCGTGCGCCGGCACCACGGCGACGACGCGTACGAGACGCTGATGGAGATCGACCACACCGCCCAGCAGATGCTGCGTATCGCCCAGGGCTACATGGTGCTGTCCGGCGGCACCCTCGGCCGCCGGCTGCCGGCCACCGAGTTCACCGACATCGCCCGGGCCGCGATGGGCCGCATCCAGAACTACGAGCGGGTGCGGGCGCAGGAGCTGGACCAGGCGGTGGTGCCGCGCGCGGTCGAGGCGCTGGTGCACACCCTGGCGATCCTGCTCGACAACGCCGTCCGCTACGCGCCGCCGACCTCCTACGCGGAGGTGTCCTTCCGTACCGGGCACAACGGCGTGACGGTGGTCGTGGACGACGCCGGGCTGCAGATGAGCACCGAACAGCTGGAGCGGGCCCGGGAGATCCTCAGCGGCAAGCAGTCGCTGGACATCCACGCGCTCGGCGCGTACCCGCAGACCGGCTTCCGGGTCGCGGCCCAGCTCTCGGCGCGCTACGGCTTCCGGATCGACCTCGAAGCGCCCAACCTGTTCGGCGGCACCCGGGCGCTGGTGTTCGTGCCCGCCGCGCTGCTGACCACGCTGCCGGCCGAGCAGCCGGCCGGCCACCGCGCGGGCCCCGGCGCCGACCAGCCGTACCTCCCGGCGCAGGGCCACCCGAACGGGCCGCAGCCGGGGCAGCCCGCGCAGTACGCGCAGAGCCCGCAGCCGGTGCAGGCCGCCCACGACCCGCAGCCGTACGCGGCGGGACCCTCGTACGGCTCCGACAGCCGTCACGACGGGTCGCTCGGCGCCCAACCGGCCACCACCGCGAGCGGGTTGACCCGGCGGCGGCGCCGGCCGCAGCCGGCACCCGCGCCCGCCGCACCCGCCGCGCCGGTGGCCGAGACCCGGCCGGGCCGGCCGGACATCGCCGCCGCGTGGGCCGACGGGTCCCGCCGCGGCCGGGCGCTGTCGGAGCAGGCATCTTCAGCGGCCTCCTCCTCGGCGGGGAGCCGGCCGGACCCGGACGAGGGTCCGCGGGAGGACCTGCCGGACCGCCCCTGGGGCACCGACCGGCAGGGCACGTCGGAGAACACGTCGGCCACTTCGAAGGGCGATTCCTGACCATGTTGAAAGCTCACGACGACAATGCGCTGGGGTGGCTGCTCGACGAGCACCTCGGCAATTGCCCGGGCGTGCGGTTCGCGGTCCACATGACATCAGACGGCCTGCTCAGCTCGTACACCAAGACCATCGACAAGGACACCGGCGACAAGCTCGCGGCCGTGACGGCTGCGCTGCGGGCGGCCGGGCTGGCCTGGGCCGAGGTCACCGGGCGGCGGGGTGAGCCCAACTCGGTGCGCCAGCACCTGATCGAGACCGACCAGTGGATCGGGCTGACCTCGGCCGCCGCGGAGAACTCGCTGCTGGCGGTCTGCGCCGAACTCGACAGCGACATCGGGCTGATCAGCGAGCGGATGAACGCGCTGGCCCAGCGGGTCGGCCACGAGCTGGTCAGCAGGGAGCGCCGACCCGTCGGCGAGGGCGGTCGAGCGAGGTGAGCGGCCCGCGGCGTGACCCGGATGTGGTCCGGCCCTACGTCCGCACCGGCGGGCGCAGCCGCCCCTCCCGCGACGTACGCCTGGAGTCCCTGGTGATCGCCGCGCCCGCCCCGGTGCAAGGACTGGAGCCGGACGCCCGCCGGGTGTTCCTGCTGTGCCGCGGCGGGGTGCTGGCGGTGGCGGAGATCGCCGCCGGGCTGGAGCTGCCGCCGTCGGTGGTCAGGATTCTGGTCTCCGGCCTGATCGACTCCGGCCACCTCGCGGCCCCGGTCCGGCGTACCCGCGCCGACGCGCCGTCCACCGACCTGCTGAAGGAAGTGCTGCATGGCCTCCGCTCCATCGCCTGACGCCGGCCTGTCCGAGATGACGGGCCCGTCCGGCGAGACCGCCCGTCCCGACGACGACTCCGCCGCCGAGCCGCTCGGCTTCGACTACCTCCCCTCCACCATCACCCGCTCGGCGAAGCTGCTGGTCACCGGGCCGTTCGGGGTCGGCAAGACCACCTTGGTGGGCACCGTCGCGCCGCTCGTGCTGCGGATGGACGAGCCCATGACCGAGGCGAGCGTCGGCGTCGACGACCTGCGCGGCACCCCGGAGAAGACCACCACCACCGTGGCCATGGACTTCGGCCGGCTGCACCTCAACGAGAGCCTGGTGCTCTACCTGTTCGGCACCCCCGGCCAGGTGCGGTTCAAGCCGCTGTGGGAGGGGCTGGCCGACGGCGCGCTCGGCGCGCTGGTGCTGGTCGACACCCGGGACCTGGACCGCTGCCACGACGTCCTGGACCTGCTGGAGGAGTACGACACCCCGTACGCCGTGGCGATAAACCGCTTCGACGACGGGATGGAGTACCCGCTGGAGGAGGTCCGCCAGGCCCTCGACCTGGACGACGCCACCCCGCTGACCACGTGCGACGCGCGGGACCGGCAGTCGTGCCTGGGCGCCCTGATCACGCTCGTCGAATTCCTGTCCACCCGCCAACTGGAGCCCCGCCCGTGACGTCCCCGCCCTATGCCGACCCCGCGCCCGCCACGCACGCGCCGGGCCGGCGCGTCCCGCTCTACACCGAGGAGTTCGCCGCCGACCCGCACGGCGCCTACGACCGGATGCGGGCGGAGTTCGGCCCGCTGGTGCCGGTGGACCTCTCGCCCGGTGTCCCCGCCACCCTCGTCATCGGCTACGCCCAGGCGCTGCGCATCCTCAACGACCCGCAGCGCTTCCCGGCCGACCCGCGGGTGTGGCAGCGCGACGTCCCCGACGACTGCCCGGTGAAGCCGATGATGGAGTGGCGGCCGAACGCGCTGCGCTCGGCCGGCGAGGAGCACCACCGCTACCGCGGGGCGAACACCGCGAGCCTGGACCAGGTCAACCAGCACCAGCTGCGGGCGACCGTGGAGCAGGTCGCCGCCGAGACCATCGGCCAGTTCAGCCCCACCGGCACGGCCGACCTGCTCACGCAGTACGCCTGGCCGATCGCCTTCCGCGTGCTCAACGAGATGCTGGGCTGCCCGCCGCAGATCGGCCAGCGGGTCGCCGACGGCATGGCCGCGATCTTCGAGGGCGTGGACGCCGCCGCCGGGAACGTGATGCTCGGCCAGGCGCTGCGCGACCTGACCACCAGCAAGCGCACCTCCCCCGGCGCGGACATCACCAGCTGGCTGATCGGCCACCACGCGGCGCTCACCGACGAGGAGATGGACCACCAGCTGGTCACCCTCTACGGCGCCGGCATCGAGCCGACCACCAACCTGATCACCAACACGCTGCGGCTGATGCTCACCGACGACCGGTTCTCCGGCAACCTGCACGCCGGCAGCCTGTCGGTACGCGACGCGCTGGACGAACTGCTCTTCACCGACCCGCCGATGGCATCGTACTGCGTGTCGTACCCGCCCCGGCCGATGGACGTCGACGGGGTGCGGCTGCCCGCGCACCAGCCGGTCGTCATCTGCATGTCCGCCGCGAACAACGACCCGTCGATCGGCGCCGCGCCCTCCCGCCGGGTCGGCAACCGCGCCCACCTGGCCTGGAGCAACGGCCCGCACGCCTGCCCGGCCAAGTCGCACGCCTACCTGATCGCCGAGACCGCCCTGGTCCACCTCGTCGACGCGCTGCCGGAGATGGATCTGGCCGTCCCCGCCGAGGAGTTGACCTGGCGGCCAGGACCGTGGCACCGCGCGCTCACCGCGCTGCCGGTCACCTTCCCGCCCGTCCCCGCCCCGCCCGCGCCCCAGAGCTGAACGGAGCACTCCGCCGTGTCCCTGCCCACCCCTCTCGTCCTGGACCCCACCGGCTCCGACCCGGACTCCGAGCACGAGAAGCTACGCTCCCAGGGCCCCGCCGCCCGCGTCGACATCCTCGGTGTGCCGGCCTGGGCCGTCACCGACCCGACCCTGCTCAAGCAGCTCCTGACCGGCCCCGACGTCTCCAAGGACGCCCGGCAGCACTGGCCGGCGTACGACCACGCGGTCGCGACCTGGCCGCTGGCGCTGTGGGTGTCGGTGCACAACATGTTCACCGCGTACGGCGGCGACCACCGCAGGCTGCGCCGGCTGGTGGCCCCCGCGTTCACCGCCCGCCGGATAGCCGCGCTCGGCGACCGGGTCGAGCAGATCGTCAGCACGCTGCTGGACCGGCTCGACGAGCTGTCCCACGACGCCCCGGACACCCCGGTCGACCTGCGCGAGCTGTTCGCCTACCCGATCCCGATCCAGGTGATCAGCCATCTGATGGGCCTGCCCGAGGAGCAGCAGGCGGACTTCCGTACCGTGGTGGACGGCGTCTTCTCCACCACCCTCACGCCCGATGAGGCGATGGCCAACACCGTTCGCCTGTACGGGGTGTTGGACGACCTGATCGCCGCCAAGCGGACCGCGCCCGGCGACGACATGACCTCCCTGCTGATCGCCGCGCGCGACGACGAGGGCGACGGCTCGGCGCTGTCCGAGACCGAACTGCGCGACACCCTGCTGCTGATGATCAGCGCCGGCTACGAGACCACGGTCAACCTCCTCGACCAGGCGATCTCCGCGCTGCTGACCCACCCCGACCAGCTCGCGCTGGTCCGGTCCGGGGACTCGGACTGGTCGTCGGTGGTGGAGGAGACGCTGCGGCTGGAACCGGCGGTGAAGAACCTGCCGATGCGCTTCGCGGTCCGCGACATCCCGCTGCCCGACGGTCAGATGATCGCCGCGGGCGAGGCGATCCTCGCCGCGTACGCCGCCGCGAACCGGCACCCCGACTGGCACGGCGACACGGCCGGGCAGTTCGACCTCACGCGCACCGCGCCCGGCCCCGAGCACCTCGCGTTCGGCCACGGCGTGCACTTCTGCCTGGGTGCCCCGCTGGCCCGGCTGGAGGCGGTGGTCGCGCTGAGCGCGTTCTTCACCCGCTTCCCCGACACCCGCCTGGCGACCCCCGCCGACACCCTCCCCCGGGTGCCCTCCCTGATCACCAACGGCCACCAGACCCTCCCGGTGGTCCTGCGCCCCACCGACTGACGCTAACCCACGACCCACCCGCGGCGGGGGGGGCCCCCCCCGGGGGGGCCGCCCCCGGCGCCCCCCCCCGGCCCGCGGGGGCGCCCCCCCGCCCCAACGACGCGGAAAAAGTTCACAGGGTGAAGGGGATTTGTGGCTAAAAAAA
>NZ_JBFBIV010000062.1:0-52704 GCF_040702025.1 Streptomyces sp. NPDC088194
CGGTAGGGGTGTTGTTCGGTGGAGGCGAGGATTTCGGCGAGGTGGAGGGTGTGGAGGGGGGCGTGGTCGCGGCGGAGGATGCCGTCGAGGTGGAGGAGGCAGGAGTTGTCGGCGCCGCACAGGACGCGGGCGCCGGTGTCGAGGGCGTGGCGGACCTTGTCCTGGCCCATGGCGACGGAGACGTCGGGGTTTTTGACGGCGAAGGTGCCGCCGAAGCCGCAGCATTCCTCGGCGCCTTCCAGCTCCCTGAGTTCCAGGCCTTTGACGGCTTGGAGGAGTTTGCGGGGGCGTTCGCCGAGGCCGAGCATGCGCAGGCCGTGGCAGGAGGGGTGGTAGGTGACGGTGTGCGGGAAGTAGGCGCCCACGTCCGTCACTTCGAGCACGTCCACCAGGAACTCGGTCAGCTCCAGGGTGCGGTTCTGCAAGGACGCGGCGGCGTCGGCGAGTTCGGAGCCGCGCCCCTCGGCGAGCGCTTTGGCGCCGATCCGCGGGTAGTTGTCGCGGACCATCGCCGCGCACGAGCCCGACGGGGTGACCACGTAGTCGTAGCCGTCGAAGGCGCGGGCCATCCGGCGGACCAGGGGCTCGGTCTCATGGCGGTAGCCGGTGTTGAACTGGGGCTGCCCGCAACAGGTCTGGGCGGCGGGGAAGTCCACCTCCACGCCCAACCGCTCCAGCAGCCTGACGGTGGCCCAACCGGTGCCCGGATACAGCGCGTCGTTGACGCAGGTGAGGAAGAGTGCGACCCGCATGCGGCTCCTTAGGGGTGGGCGGTGCGGTCCGGGGGCCCGGCGCGCCCCGGCGGGAGGCTCAGCCGAGGCCGATCCGGACGCCAGCGGCGGCCCAGGCGTTCGGGTCGCCGCTGGGCCGGAACTGCCGCAGGTGCTGGGTGTCGGCCACCAGCCGGCGCATGGCGGTGCGGTCGGCGACGAGGCCGTGCGCGCGGGCCTGCACCAGGACGTTGCCGAGCGCGGTCGCCTCGGTCGGACCGGCGACGACCGGCAACCCGATGGCGTCCGCGGTGAGTTGGCACAGCAGGTCGTTGCGGCTGCCGCCGCCGACCAGGTGCACCACGTCGAGGTCACGCCCGGACAGTTCGGCCGCGGTGCGCAGCGCTGCCCGGTGCGCCAGCGCCAGGCTCTCCAGGATGCAGCGCACCATGGCGGCCTGGTCGGCGGGGGCGCGCTGCCCGGTGCGTTCGCAGTACGCGGCGATCCGGGCCGGCATGTCGCCGGGCGCCAGGAACTCCGGCGCGTCCGGGTCGACCAGCGCGGCGAACGGTGGCGCGTCGGCGGCCCGGGCCAGCAGCGGTGCGAGATCGGTGGGCAGCCCCTCGGCCGCCCAGGTGCGCAGCGTCTCCGACAGCAGCCACAGCCCCATGATGTTGCGCAGGAACCGGAACGTGCCGTCGATGCCGCGCTCGTTGGTGAAGTTGGCGGCCCGGGACGCCTCCGTGATGACCGGCTGGTCCAGTTCGAGACCGGCCAGCGACCAGGTGCCGCAGGAGACGTAGCCGAAACCGGGCCGGTCGGCCGGGATCGCGGCCACCGCGGACGCGGTGTCGTGGGAGGCGACGGTCACCACCGGGGTGCCCTCGGCCAGGCCGGTCTCCCGCGTCACCACCGGCAGCAACTCGCCCGCGATCTCGCCCGGTTGGCGAAGCGGCGGGAAGAGATCCGGGTCGAGGCCGAGCCGCCCGAGCAGGTCGCCCGACCAGTCGCCGGTCGCCGCGTCCAGCAGGGCGGTGGTGGACGCGTTGGTCAGCTCCGCGCCGACGGTGCCGGTCAGCCAGTGCACCAACAGGTCAGGGATGAGCAACAGCGTCCGGGCGGCGGCGAGTTGGGTGCTGCCGCGGGCGGCGGCGAGCTGGAAGACCGTGTTGAACGGCAGGTGCTGCAGTCCGGTCACCCGGTACAGCTCCTTCGCCGGCACCGCGTCCCATACCCGCGGCGCCGCGTCCTGCGTCCTGCTGTCGCGGTAGTGGTGGGGGTTGCCGAGCAGCCGGCCGTCGGCGTCCAGCAGTCCGTAGTCCACCGCCCACGAGTCGACCCCCACCGACGTCACGCCGCCGGACCGCGCCGCCTCCCGCAGCCCGTCCAACACCCCCTGGTACAGGCCCAGTACATCCCAGTGCAGGCTGCCGCCGGCCAGGACCGGGCGGTTCGGGAAGCGGTGCGCCTCGCTCAGGTCGAGGTGCGCCGGGCCGACCCGGCCGACCATGACACGGCCGCTGGTGGCGCCGAGATCGGCGGCGGCGAACGCGGACGGGGAGGTGGAGGAGGGACTGCGGGGCACGGTGGTTACCTCGGGTGCGGGGCGCGGCGCGGCTTGGCGCGGATCGTCGGTGGGGGGCGGTGCGGGTCGGCGGGAGACGGCTGCGGTCGGCGGGAGCCGGCGAGGATCGGTGCGGCTCCCGTGGGACTGGCAGGGCTGGTAGGGCTGGTAGGGCTGGTGGGGCTCGGTGCGGCGGGGGCGCCGCCCGCTCGGCGCAGGAAGGCCCCCGCGGCCTTCAGCGCAGGAACGCCGCCGCGACCCCCGCGTCCACGGGGATGTGCAGGCCCGTGGTGTGCGTGAGGTCGCCGCCGGTCAGCGCGAACACCGCGTTCGCCACGTGCTCGGGCAGCACCTCCCGCTTGAGCAGGGTGCGTTGGGCGTAGAACTCGCCGAGCTTGGACTCCTCGACACCGTAGACCGCCGCGCGCTGGGCGCCCCAGCCGCCGGCGAAGATGCCGGAGCCGCGGACCACCCCGTCGGGGTTGATGCCGTTGACGCGGATTCCGTGGCCGCCCAACTCGGCTGCGAGCAGGCGCACTTGGTGGGCCTGGTCGGCCTTCGTCGCGGAGTACGCGATGTTGTTGGGGCCGGCGAAGACCGCGTTCTTCGAGGCGATGTAGACAATGTCGCCGCCCATGCCCTGCTCGGTCATCACGCGCGCGGCCTCGCGGGAGACCAGGAACGAGCCGCGGGCCATGATGCCGTGCTGGAGGTCCCAGTCCTTCGCGGTGGTCTCCAGCAGCGGCTTGGAGATCGAGATGCCCGCGTTGTTGACCACCAGGTCCACCCCGCCGAAGGCGAGCAGCGCCTGCTCGAAGGAGGACGTGATCTGCTCCTCGGAGGTCACGTCCACGGTCACCGCGACCGCCTTGTCCGGACCGCCCAACTCCTCCGCGACGGCCGCCGCGTTGGCCGCGTCGAGATCGGCGACGACCACGCAGGCCCCTTCGGCCACCAGCCGGTGCGCGATGGCCTTGCCGATGCCGGAACCGGCCCCGGTGACCAGCGCGATCCGGGTGGCCAGCGGCTTGGGCGCCGGCATCCGCCGCAGCTTGGCCTCCTCCAACTCCCAGTACTCGATGCGGAACTTCTCCGACTCCTCGATCGGCCGGTACGTCGAGACCGCCTCGGCGCCGCGCATGACGTTGATCGCGTTGACGTAGAACTCGCCCGCCACGCGCGCGGTCTGCTTGTCCTTGCCGTAGCTGAACATGCCGACGCCCGGCACCAGCACGATCGCCGGGTCCGCGCCGCGCATCGCGGGGGAGTCGGGCGCGGCGTGCCGCTCGTAGTAGGCGGCGTACTGCGTGCGGTACTCCGCGTGCAGCTCCCGCAGCCGCGCCTTGGCCTCCTCCAGGGGCGCGGTCGGCGGCAGGTCCAGCACCAGCGGGCGGACCTTGGTGCGCAGGAAGTGGTCGGGGCAGGACGTGCCGAGCGCGGCCAGCCGGGGGTGCTCGGCGCGGGAGAGGAAGTCCAGCACCTCGGGGCTGTCGGTGAAGTGGCCGACCTGCGGGCGGTCGGCGGAGGCCAGACCGCGCAGCAGCGGCGCCAGTTCGGCCGCCCGGGCCCGGCGCTCGCCGGCCGGCAGCGGTGCGAAGCCGTCCAGTGCCGGGCCGAACGGCTCGGCCTTGCCGCGCTGTTCGAGGAAGGTCTCGGCGGTGCGGATGATGTGCAGCGAGTTGCGCTCGCACTCCTCGCTGGTCGCGCCCCACGCGGTGATGCCGTGGCCGCCGAGCACGCAGCCGATCGCCTTGGGGTTGGCCTGCTTCACCGCGGCGATGTCCAGGCCGAGTTGGAAGCCGGGGCGGCGCCACGGCACCCACACCACGGTGTCGCCGAAGCACTCCTTGGTGAGCGCCTCCCCGTCGGCCGCGCAGGCCAGCGCGATACCGGAGTCGGGGTGCAGGTGGTCGACGTGGGCGGCGTCCACCAGGCCGTGCATCGCGGTGTCGATCGAGGGGGCCGCGCCGCCCTTGCCGTGCAGGCAGTAGTCGAACGCGGCGACCATCTCGTCCTCGCGCTCCACGCCCGGGTAGACCTCGGTGAGCGCGCGCAGCCGGTCCAGGCGCAGCACCGCAAGGCCCGGCTCGCGCAGCGTGCCGAGGTCGCCGCCGGAGCCCTTCACCCACATCAGCTCGGTGTCGGCGCCGGTCACCGGGTCGGGGGCGGTGCCCTTTGCGGAGGTGTTGCCGCCCGCGTAGTTGGTGTTGCGAGGGTCGGCGCCCAGCCGGTTGGAGCGGGCGAGCAGCGCCGCTGCCTCGGGGGAGAGGGTCATGACGGTCGTCTTCCTTCGGGTCCGGGTCGGGTCCGGGTCGGGTCCGGGTCTGCCGGGTCGGGTTCCGGTGCTCGGGTGAGGTCGAGTGGGTCGGGTGGAGTCGATGACGGGACGGACGGGCGTCCGGTTCCGATTCGCGCGGGCGCCACCGGCGTACGGCGGCCCCGACATCGGTGCCCGGCGCGCGGGTTACGCGCCCCAGCCGGCCTGCGTGCCGCCGACGCGCTCCGCGACGATCCGCTCCTGGTGGCCGGAAGCACGGTAGGCCGCCAGCGGGTCGGGGTCGAGCCCCTGCTCCTGGCGCACCTCGGCGAGCAGCGGCCGTACGTCGGTGTTGTACGCGTCCATCAGCACCGCGTTGGCGCCCAGCACGTCACCGGCGGCCTGCGCGGCCCGCAGCGCGTCCAGGTCGACCAGCAGCGCCTTGGCGGTGGCCTCCTGGACGTTCATCACCGAGCGGATCACCGCGGGGATCTTGCCCTCGATGTTGTGGCACTGGTCGAGCAGGAACGCCACCCCGGTCTCCGGTGCGAAGCCGCCGTTCTTGGCGACCTCGTGCAGGATGCGGAAGAGCTGGAAGGGGTCGGCCGCGCCCGCCATCAGGTCGTCGTCCGCGTAGAAGCGGGAGTTGAAGTCGAAGCCGCCGAGCTTTCCCTGGCGCAGCAGGAACGCCACGATGAACTCGATGTTGGTGCCCGGCGCGTGGTGACCGGTGTCCACCACGACCTGCGCCCGCTCGCCCAGCGCCAGGCAGTGCGCGTACGACGTGCCCCAGTCCGGCACGTCGGTGGAGTAGAACGACGGCTCGAACAACTTGTACTCCAGCAGCATCCGCTGCTGCTCGCCGAGTCGCGCGTACACCTCGGCGAGGGCCTCGGCCAGCCGGTCCTGGCGGGCGGAGATGTCGTCCTGGCCGGGGTAGTTGGTGCCGTCGGCGAACCACAGCTTCAGGTCGCGCGAGCCGGTCGCGTCCATGATGTCGACGCAGTGCAGCAGGTGGTCGACGGCCTTGCGGCGCACCCGCGGGTCGGGGTTGGCCACCGACCCGAGCCGGTACGCGTCGTCCTGGAAGACGTTCGCGTTCACCGCGCCGAGCCGCAGCCCGCGCTCCTTGGCGTGCCGGGCCAGCGCGTCGTAGTCGCCGACCGCGTCCCACGGGATGTGCAGGGAGACCACCGGGGCGGCCCCGGTCGCGGCGTGCACCTGGGCGGCGTCGTCCAGCTTCTCGAACGGGTCCCGGGGCACGCCCGGTTCGGCGAAGACCTTGAACCGGGTGCCGGAGTTGCCGTACCCCCAGGACGGGGTCTCGATCACCTGGGAGCTCAGTGCCGCCTTCACCGCCGACCGATCAGGCATGGACGACCCTCCGCTGACCGTTTGAAATGAATCGATTCACGCCACGAAGATAGGGGCGTGCCGGAATGCTGTCAAGGTGTACGCCGACCGATCTACGGCAGGTGGAATCGTGCCTTGGCGCTGCTGTCAGGCAGGTCCGCGGGAGGCGCGCCGGGGCGTGCTGAGGGGAGCGCGATGAATCATTTCACGCCGTGAAACGCAAGCGCGGCGCGCCGGGGACCCGTGCCTGGCGACGTTGCGCCTGCACGAGGGACTCGGGGCATTGGAGGCTCCGGCCGCGCGGACGGCGAAGGAGGGCGGATCGGGCGCCGGGTCGGGCTCGCGGGGAGCGTGCCGGGTCAGGCGCTCGCGGCGTACAGGAGCGCGCGCGTCGGGGGGTGGGTGGTGCGGGAGGGGGGCCAGGTCAGGCGGAGGTGGAGGGTGGGGGTGGGCAGCGGGAGCGCGGTGAGGGTGCCCGCGGCCAGGTCGTCGGCGACCGCGAAGGACGGCAGCAGCGCCAGGCCGACACCGCGCCGGGCCCAGGCCCGCATCACGGCGACGCTGCCCGCGTGCACCCGCTCCACGCCGGGGCCGCACAGCCGGCCGGTCGCGAGCGCGAAGGAACAGGAGGAGTGGACGTTGACCAGCAGCCGCTCGCCGCGCAGGTCCGACGGGGCGAGCCGGTCGGCCGTCGCGTACCGGTGCCCGGGCGCCGCGACCAGCACCAGCGGCACCGGCTCCAGGTCCAGGAACTCCAACTCCGCGCCGGCCGGGGGCGCGAACCCGAGGCCGCCGAGCGAGTCGCCGGCGTCCAGCACCAGGGCCGCGTCCAACTCCCCGGCGGCGACCGACGCCAGCAGCGCGGACCGGTCGGCCTGCGAGGTGACCTCCACGTCCAGGTCCGGCCTGCGCGCGCCGAGCCGCTGCAGAATCCCCGGCACGATCGCGGCGGCGATCGACTCCAGCGCGCCGAGGCGTACCGCCGTACGTTCCCGGCCCGCGTCGACCACCTCTCGGCGGGCCTGCTCGGCCTGTTCCAGCAGCCGCCGGCTCCACACCAGCAGCCGCTCACCGGCTGCCGTGACCCGCATGCCGCGCGGCCGCCGATCGAACAGCTCGACCCCGAGCGCCACTTCCAGGGTGCGCACCGCCTGCGACACCGACGACGGCGCGAGGCCGAGCCGTACGGCGGCGTCCGTCACGCTTCCGGTCCCCGCGACGGCCTCGAAGGTGCGCAACTGCCGCAGGTCCAGTGGGGGCGCGGCCGCGGGCTGAGCGGGAACCGGGGTGCCGCCGGCGCCCGCCGACCGGTCGGCGCCTGCCGCGCCCGCGGCCGGTCCCGCGCCCGCGCCCGTGCCCGTGCCCGTTCGCGCCGCGCCCACCCGTGTCCGTATCCCCGCCGTGCCCGCCGTGCCCGCCGTGCCCGCCCTGCCCGCGGCAGCGCTTCGCTTCTCCATGTGCCTCATCCTCGCATTCGGTTCCGCCGAACGGAGCGTGCGGAGCCGGCGGTGGAGCGGGAAGGGGGCGGGGCGGGAGGGTGCGGGGCATGTCGCACACGCTTCCGTCCCCTGCCCCGCCACGTCTGCCGACTGCCGCCCCGCGTACGGGAACCGCGCTGCTCGGTATCGCCCTCGGGTACTTCATGGTGCTGCTCGACACGACGGTGCTGTCCGTCGCCGAGCCCGACCTGGCGCGGTCGCTGGGCAGTTCGACGGCCGGGCTGCAATGGGTGGTGACCGGTTACACCGTCGCGTTCGGCGCGCTGCTGCTGTCGGCGGGGGCGGTCAGCGACCGGTACGGGGCGCACCGGGTCTTCCGCGCGGGCGTCGCGGTGTTCGGCGCGGGATCGCTGCTCAGCGCGTGCGCGCCGGGGCTGTGGACGCTGGTGGGGCTCCGGGCGGTGCTCGGGGTGGCCGCGGCGGCGTGCGTGCCCAGCTCGATGGCGATGATCAGCCGGCTCTACCCGGACCCGGCGCGGCGGGCCCGCGCGGTGGCGGTGTGGGCGGCGGTGAGCGGAGCGGCACTGGCGGCGGGCCCGATCGCGGGCGGGCTGCTGGTCGCGCTCGCGGGCTGGCGGGCGGTGTTCCTGGTGAACGTGCCGCTGACCGCGCTGGTGCTCACCCTGGTCGCAGGTCGCGCGGTGCGCTGCCCTCGCGGGGAGCGCGAGGTCGACTGGGGCGGGCAGTTCGCGGCGTGCGCGGCGCTCGGGCTCCTCACGGACGCGCTGATCGCGTTCGGCGCGCACGCGGTCGTCCACGGTGCCTGCTCGGCCGCCGGGGCGGTCGTCGCGGGCGCGCTGTTCGTACGGCGGGAACGGCGGGAGTGGCGGGGGCAACGGAGGCCGCGGGAACGGCCGGAACGCACGGACGGGCGGGAGCGCCGCGGCGTGTCGCCGGTGGTGGTGCCCGCGGTGCTGCGGGCACCCGGGATGACCGGCATGCTCGTGGCGGGCGCCGCCGTCGGGTTCGCGCTCACCGCCGTGTTGTTCGTGCTGCCGCTGCTCCTCCAGTCCACCCGGGGGTACGGCGTGGTGGCCGCGGGGGTGGCCTTCCTGCCGCTGACCCTGCCGACCGCGGTGAACCCGCTGCTGGTGACCGGGCGGCTGGTGGCCCGGTTCGGGCCGCGGGGGCCGGTGCTGGGCGGGCTGGCGCTGCTCGCGGCGGCCGGCGGTGTGATGGCGGGCGCGGCGAGCAGCGGGGCGCCGTATCCGGTGCTCGCGGTGGGGCTGTTCGCGGCCGGGTGCGGGGTGTCCCTGGCGCTTCCCGCGCTGACCACCGCGGTGATCACCCTCGCTCCGGCCGGATCGGCGGGTGCGGCCGGCGGTCTGCTCAACGCGGTCCGGCAGCTCGGGGCGACGTTCGGGGTGGCCGTGCTGGGCTCCTTCGTCGCGGTGCACCCCTCCGCCCGCGGTGCCGGCTGGGGCCTGCTGCTGCCCGGGGTGGTCTGCGCCCTGGCGGCGGTGCTGCCCGTCGTGCTCCGCGCGGCCGGCGCGCGTCGGGCCGGGCGGAGCGGTCGCTCAGGGGCGTAGCCCGCGGCGGTTTCCGGTCCGGGCCCGGCCGTACCCGGTCGTACCCGGGCGGGCCGGGTGCCGGACGTGGCCGCCGCACCACCCGGAGGTGTGTGCGGCGGCCACCAGCCGGAGGAACCCCGGCGGCCACCAGCCGGAGGAACCCCGGCGGCTGCCCGGCTGGTTACCGTCCGACCGGGTTGAGGTAGGTGGCCGGGCGGGTGGCGCCGTCCTGCTTGAGGATCTGGCCGCCGAACGGCCACTTCAGGGTGAAGTGCTTCGTCTCGTTGGGCGGGGTGACCAGGAACTTCGCCGGGACGAACTTCTCCTTCGTCGGCCTGGACTTGGCGACCGGGGCCAGGGTGATGCTGAAGTCCGTCGTGTCCCCGTGCTTCAGGGTGATCTTCACGGGCTTCTGGGAGGAGCGCCGCAGCGACCAGGTGCCGTCGGTCTTCTGCGCGCCGACCATGTCGACACCGGCGAAGCCGGACACGGTGCAGGTGCGCTTGCTCGTGTTGGTGAACCAGATGTACGCCTGCGTCTGCTTCTTGGTCTGGTTCATCTCCGGCCTCGCGTCACCCCCCGTGGCGAAGCCCGCCTTCAGGTCGGCGGTGTGGCAACGGGTCGGCTTGGCCTTGGCGGTGGAGGTGGCGGCCGAGGCCGGGATGGCGGCAGCGGCGGTGCCGGCGATGACGACGGCCGCGACGGCCACGGCGGTCAGCTTGCTCTTCATGAAGTGCTGGTTTCCCCTCGATGGTGATCCGGCGCGCTGGTCAAGTGCGCGCCTACGCACCTGAAGACGGGCGAACCCGGGGGAAGGTTCGGTATGCGGACGACCTTTTTCCGACAAACAGCTGTTCCCGGGTGACCACGTACGAGAACCGCCGTACGGCGGCAGGTGGTGCGCTGCTCATCGGCTCGGCCGCGCCGGCCCGGAGTGCGCCGGCCCGGAGTGCGCCAGGGAACGCACTACGCGCCGTCGTTGCCGTCGTCGCCGTCGCGGTCGCCGTCGCGCAGGGAACGGACCATGCCCCGCAGTATCCGGAACGCGTCCGACTGCTCCGTCTCGGACATGCCGGCCAGCATTCTGACCTCGACGGACCGCACCGCCACGGTCGCCTTCTCCAGGCTCCGCCGGCCGCGCGGCGTGAGCCGGGTGGGAAGGACCTTCCCGACGGGTGCCTGCGCGGGCCTGGTCACGTAGCCGTCTCGTTCCAGGTTCTGGAGCAGCACGTTCATCGACTGACGCGTCACGAACGCGCCCCGCGCGAGCTCGGAGTTCGACAGGCCCGGCCGCTGGGAGAGCAGTTCGAGGCAGGAGTAGTGCGTCACGTTCATCCCGAGGGGCCGCAGCACCTCCTCCATGGCTGCGCGCAGGGCGCTCGAAGCCTCCTTCAGCAGGTAGCCCAGTGATCTGTCCAGGTCGACGCCGGCACCGTTTTGACTCATGTCAGCATTCTGACATACAGTGGTCTGTGTCAGGATACTGACACGAAGCGAAGGAGTATCACCATGCCCGCCACCGGCCCTGACTTCATCTCCCTCCAGGTGCGCGACCTCGACGCTTCGCAGGCGTTCTACGAGCGGTACCTCGGCCTCGTCCGCTCCCAGGCCGGGCCCCCGCACGCCGTCGTCTTCGAGACGAAGCCGATCGCGTTCGCACTCCGCGACAACGTTCCCGGCACCGATCTCGCATCCGTCGCCCAGCCCGGCATCGGTGCCGCGATCTGGCTGCACGCCACCGACGTCCAGGCCATCCACGATGCTCTCGTCGCCGACGGTCACGCCATCGTCTCCGCGCCGATCGACGGCCCCTTCGGCCGGACCTTCACCTTCGCCGACCCCGACGGCTACCAGGTCACCCTCCACGACCGCGCCTGACGCCCCTCGGCGGTCGGCGGCGGTCACCTGTCCGCGTGGTCGCGAGCCGACGCCCTACGCTGTCCCGCATGGCTACGGACAGCCCTCCCGGCGAGGCCGCTTCATCCCCTCACCTCGTCCTGTGGGACATCGACCGCACGCTCGTCACCATCGGCGGCGGGGTGAGCCGCGCAGCCTACGAACTCGCCTTCCGGCAGGTGACCGGAAAGCCGCTCGGTGAGTTGCCGGACATGTCCGGCCGAACCGACCGGGCGATCCTGAAGGAGACGCTTCGCCTGAACGGCGTCGAGCAGACCGAAACCCTCTTCGGCGAGTTCTACGCCGCCCTGGCGACGGCCACTCGACGCCTCACCGACCGCATGCGCGAAGCCGGTACGGTCCTGCCGGGGGCGCGCGAGGCCATCGCGTCGTGCAGCGCCCGGCACACCGTCCAATCAGCCGTCACCGGCAACATACGTCCCGTCGCCATCGCCAAGCTCGGCGCGCTGGGCCTCGGTGACGGCATCGACTTCGCGGTGGGCGGCTACGGCGACGACAGCGGCGACCGGGCGGACCTGGTGCGCCAAGCCCGTAAGCGGGCCTCCGAGAAGTACGGTCACGGCTTCGCCGGCCGGTTGACCGTGGTCATCGGTGACACGCCCCACGACGTCCGCGGCGCACTGGACGCCGGCGCGCTGGCCGTGGCGGTCGCGACCGGCACGTACACCACCGAGGAACTACGCCGGGCCGGAGCCGACATCGTCCTGACCGACCTCCGTGATTTCGCGAGCCGTTGCGGTCCAGCGCTCGGCTGGTAATCGCCCGGGCACCCCGGCGGCGGGCGGCGCGGGTTCACATCCTTGGGGCGTCGGCTGCGTGGGGCGGCGCGGAATTCCTCGTCCGAATTTCCGGCCCATGCGGCGGCGCACCGAATTCACGATAACGCGATGCCGTTGTTCACCGTCTCGGTATCGACTGCTCCACGGGCGTTTTCGCCCTCCCGTAGGCACCGCTCCGCAGGTGGGTGCGGTTGTCTTGATTCTTCGGGAAACCACCCGCGGTCGCCGCACGGTGTCAACGGTGTCAACGGGCACCTGGCGTGGTGACGGTGAATCAACTCCGTGTTAAAGTCCGGAAGCAATGCGTATGACTTGTTCTGCCGATGGGCGGTATGCCATCGGTGGTGAAGTGGCACGTCCATGGGTGGGAGATATATGGGCCGGTCGGCGCGCACCAGAAAATATGGAATGTCGGATTTCGGCGTGTGCCGTGCGGCTCCGTCCTTGGACCGTTTCCTCACCGAAGCGGACTCCGCGACGTCATGACACGGACGACCCGTATATCGGGCAGGGACGGGCTGACGCGCAGGCGCCCGCCGCCGGCCTCGCCTACGCCGTATCGCGACGGGGCGCACTTCGATGCGGGGCGGCCTCCCGCCTCGGCGTCAGGATTACTGTGGCGAGCGGTGCGGCGCAACGGCCGGAGCATGGCGGCCGCCTTCGGCCTGCTCTCGGTCTGGCAGTTCTCCGAGGCGATGGTTTCCGTCGTCGTCGGCATGGTCATCGACCACGCGGTCGCGGTCGGCAGTGTCCACGCCCTGCTGGCGTGGGGCGCGCTGCTGCTCCTCGTCTTCGCCTCCCTGATGGTCACCTATCTCTACGGTGCGGCCGAGGCGTTCCGAACCGACCAGGGTGAACGCCACCGGCTGCGTGTCGAGATCGCCCGCCACGTGCTGCGCCCGCTCGGCGCCCGCAGCGGCATCCTGCCCGGCGCCACCTTGTCCCTGGCCACCGCCGACGCCGAGGGCGCCGGCAGCCTGACCCAGCCCGCCAGCTACACACTGGCGTCGGCTGTCGCCGTCGCGGGCAGCGCCGTCATCCTGCTGGGCATCGACATCGAGCTCGGCCTGGTCGTGCTGGTGGGCATGCCCGTCGTGCTGGCGCTCATCCAGCTCAGTACGCCCATGATCTCCCGCCGCAGCGGCACCCAGCTCGCCGAGATCGCCCGAACCAGCGCCATGGCGGCGGACCTGGTCCGAGGACTGCGCGTGCTCAAGGGCATCGGCGCCGAGGACGAGGCCGCCGCGCGCTACCGCGCGCACAGCCAGGAAGCCAAGCGCGCCGGCGTACGGCTGGGCAGGTCGCACGGAATCCTGGAGAGCGTGTCCACCGGGCTCAGCGGTCTCTTCCTGGCCGCGGTCACGCTGCTGGCGGGCAGCCGCGCGCTCGACGGCGCCATCTCGGTGGGGGACCTCATCGCCGTCGTGGGCCTCACGCAGTTTCTCGCGGTGCCCATCCGCGCGCTCGGCGGCATCGGCGCGCAAGCGGGGTCGGCGTACGCCTCGGCCGCCCGTATCGTGGCGTTCCTGGATACGCCGCCGCTGCTCGCCGACGGTGACGCGGACGCGGTGGTCGGCGGGGCCGCGCAGGTGTCCCTGAACGAGGTGACCACCGGTGCGCTGCGGGACTTCTCCCTCACCTCCAGGACCGGCGAGCTGCTGTGCCTCGTGATTCCCGACCCTGCCGCGGCCGGGACCCTGGTCCGGTTGCTGAGCGGTGAGGTCCAGCCGGACGACCTCAGCGGCGAGGCTTTGGTCGGAGGCATCCCGATCGACGGGTTGAGCATCCGCGCCCGCAGCGGCCTCCTCCTGGTGAACCCCCACCACACCCACTTGCTGGAAGGCACCCTGCGCGGCAACCTCGACCCCGCGGCCCGGCTGGACGGGGCCCGGCTGGCACAGGTCCTCGACGCGGCGGCGGCCCAGGACATCGTCGACCTCGACGAGAGGGCCTTGGACCAGCCGGTCACGGCTGACGGAGCGACGTTCTCCGGCGGGCAGCGGCAGCGCATCGCGCTGGCCCGGGCGTTGGCGGCCGACCGGCCCTTCCTCGTGCTCGACAATCCGACGACGGCAGTCGACGCGGTCACCGAACAGCAGATCGCCCGCGGCGTCAAAGCCCTGCGCCACGGCCCCGCCGACGCGCGTACGACCTGGATCATCACCACGAGTCCGGCGCTGCTGGCCACCGCGGACCGCGTCGTCGTGGTGACGGACGGACAGGTGGCCGGCGAGGGCACCCACCGGGATCTACTGGAACGCCCCGACTACCAGGAGCTGGTGCTGAGGTGAGCCAGGAACTGCTGCCCATCAGCGGCCACCGGCAGACATTCAGGTTTCTGGGCCGCATGGCCGCGGCCAACCGCCGGGCCACCGCGGCCGCGGCAGGCACGACCCTCCTGGCAAGTGTGGCCGGCCTCGTGCCGCCGTGGGCCATCGGAAAGATCGTCAACGACATCGGCTCAGGCCACGACACCATCTTCTCCCAGGCGCTCGTCATCTGCGTCGCCACGGCCGCGGCCGCGGTGTTCGGCGGCCTGTCGGTGAGTGCGATGGCCAGTGCCGGTGAGCCCGCGCTGGCGGAACTGCGGGAAGAGGTCCTGGACCGCGCGCTGCATCTGCCCGCGGACCGGATCGAACGCGCCACCACCGGGGACCTGCTCTCGCGGCTCTCGGAGGATGTGCGCACCGTGTCCCAGGGGCTGGGCAACGTCGTGCCGGTAATCGTGAGTTCGGCCGTCACGATCGCCCTCACCGCGGTGGGCACGCTGGCGCTCGACTGGCGCCTCGGCCTTGCGATCGTGTCGGTCACACCGCTGTTCGCCATGGGTCT
This sequence comes from Streptomyces sp. NPDC088194, assembly GCF_040702025.1. NCBI lineage: Bacteria > Bacillati > Actinomycetota > Actinomycetes > Kitasatosporales > Streptomycetaceae > Streptomyces > Streptomyces sp. NPDC088194. Next base: position 14,423 of record NZ_JBFBIV010000062.1, read on the forward strand.
GCGCTGGTACCTGCCCCGCTCGGAGCCGCTCTACCGGGAGGAACGCATCGCCCAGGGCGAGCGTGCCGAAGCACTCCTCACCGGTATCGGCGCGGCGCCCACGGCCCGGGCCTTCGGTATCGGCACCCGGCTGCTCCATCGGATCGAGGACACCTCCGAGCGCGTCGCGGCCCTGACCGTCAGCGTCTTCCGTATGTCGCTGCGTTTCCTCATGCGCAACAACGTGACCGAACTCGTCGGCCTGGTCCTGATCCTCGGTCTGGGGTTCGTCCTGGTACGCCGGAACCTCACCACGGTCGGTGCCGTCACCACGGCCGCCCTGTACTTCCTCCGCCTGTTCACCCCGATCGCCGGCATCCTTTTCACCTTCGACCGCTTCCAGGCGGTCGGGGCGGCCCTGTCCCGGCTGGTCGGCATCGCACTGATGCCGAAGCCCCCGGTGCCGGAGGGCCACCTCGAACCCGGACAGGGCGAGATCGTCCTGTCCGGGATCACCCACGAGTACACGCCGGGCACGCCGGTCCTGCGCGACGTGTCCCTGCGTATCGCCCCGGGTGAGCGGGTCGCCCTGGTCGGTTCCACCGGGGCGGGCAAGACGACGCTCGGCGCGATCGCCGCCGGCGTGCTGCGGCCTTCCCACGGCGTGGTGGCCTACGGCGGGCAGCCGTACGATCCCGTCCGGACCGGCGTGCGCGCCAACGTCTTCCTCATCACCCAGGACGTTCACGCCTTCGCCGGCACGGTACGTGAGTGCCTGACCCTTGTCCGTCCAGGAGCCTCCGACCAGGAGGTACGGCGTGCCCTCGACGTCACCGGGGCGGACCGGTGGGTCGACGCCCTTCCCGACGGGCTCGACACCGTCGTCGGCGAGGAGGGAAACCGGCTGACGGCCGACCAGGTCCAGCAGCTCGCGCTGGCCCGAGTGGTGCTGGGCGACCCGTGGTTCGTGGTGCTCGACGAGGCGACGGCAGAGGCCGGTTCGGCGGGTGCGCGCGTACTGGAGGCAGCGGCAACCGCGGCGGTACAGGGCCGTACGGCCCTCATCGTGGCGCACCGGCTGACCCAGGCCAAGCTGGCGGACCGCGTCCTGGTCATGCACGACGGGGCGATCGCCGAGCAGGGGACCCACGACGAACTCCTCGCGCGGCAAGGCCGCTACTCGCGACTCTGGCAGGCATGGTCCGACCACCACGCGACCACCTGACTCCTGAGGCGGTCGCGGATCAACGGGTACCGGACCGCCGGCTGACCCGACGAACGCGGGAACCCTCGCTCTCGACGACACCCGCACCGCTCGGCCGCGGGCCGGTCGACTCATCATGCGGCTCAGGGACTACCGCGTCGCCGACCTCCGCACGGAAGCCGCCGCAGCCCCGCCCGCGACGTCGAGGAGCGCGCTTGACCCTCACGTGGCGTGATGCCGCATGGTCGGGGGTGTGGAAGAGCACCTGACCGTGGGGCGCGTGGCCGAGCTGGCGGGCGTGAGCGTCCGCACGCTGCATCACTACGACGAGATCGGCCTGGTGGAGCCGTCCGCGCGGACCGGGGCCGGGTACCGGGCCTATTCGGCGGGCGACGTGGAGCGGCTGCGGGAGGTGCTCGGCTACCGGCGGCTGGGGTTCGGCCTGCGCGAGATCGCGGATCTCGTCGACGACCCGGCCACCGACGCGGTCGCGCACCTGCGCCGGCTGCGCGGCCTGCTGGTGGAACAGCGCGACCGCACCACCGCGATGGTGACGGCCATCGACAAGGAACTGGAGGCACGGGCCATGGGGATCAGGACGACGCCGGAGGAGCAACTGAAGGTGTTCGGAGCCCAGTTGTACGACAAAATCGGGTCCGCCTACCCGGCGACACGGCGCACCGAGCCGCGGATCGCCGCGCGGGTGTGGGAAGCGCTCGGCGACGCGCGGACGGTACTGAACGTCGGGGCCGGCACCGGCTCCTACGAGCCGCCGGACCGCGAGGTCACGGCGGTGGAACCGTCGGCGGTGATGCGGGCGCAGCGTCCCGCGGGCGCGGCGCCGTGCGTGGCCGCCGCCGCGGAGAACCTGCCGTTCGAGGACCAGTCCTTCGACGCCGCGATGGCGTTCAGCACCGTTCACCACTGGCAGGACCCGATCGCCGGGCTGCGCGAGATGCGGCGGGTGGCCCGCCGGGTGGTGGTGTTCACGTACGACGCGAGCACGACCGGCTGGCTCCAGCGGTTCTGGCTCACCCGCGACTACCTGCCGGAGTTCGCCGACCTCCTCGTCGACTGGCCGTCGCTGGCCGACCTGACCCGGGCGATCGGGGGCCGCGCGGAGCCGGTGCTCGTCCCGTGGGACTGCGCCGACGGCTTCTTCGAGGCGTACTGGCGCCGTCCCGAGGCGTATCTGGACGAGCAGGTGCGTCGCGCGGTGTCGGTGTGGACCAGGGTCGGGCCGGAGGCGGAGCGGCGGGCGGTGGACGGACTGCGCGGGGACCTCGCCTCGGGGCGGTGGGCCGAGCGCAACCGCGACCTGGTCGCGCTGGACGCGGCCGAGCTGGGCCTGCGGCTGCTGGTGGCCTGAACGGTCGTACGGAGTGCGCCGAGCGGTCCGGGTGCGGCAGCAGGCCGACGGCCAACGGCGGCGCGGCTCCACCGGCGTTCGCACGATCACCGGTGGGTGGTTTTCCCGTGAGCCGCGTCGCGACTCAGGTGGATCTATAGGATTGTCCCATCGAGCGTGCCGGTGACCGAGCGATCAGGGGGACCCGTGGGCAACAGCAGCGGGGACGACTGGCTCGACCTGGCCGACGCGATCACGCTGCTGCGCCGTCAAGTGGCCGAGGCGCAGCGGCGGGTGGCGACCGACGGGGACGACGGGGTCCACCTCTCCCTCGGGGAGATCACGCTGGAGCTCGGGATGGAGTTGACCGGCAGCCGGAAAGCGGATGCCGGACTGCGGTTCGCGGTGGTCAGCGTGGGCGGCGGCGCCGAGCGCACGCGCCAGGCCACCCACAAGGTCACGGTGCGGCTGGACGCACGTGGAGCCGATCATGCCCCGGTGAACGTCTCCGATGAGGAGTAGGGCGGCCCGGTAGCGGTCCGGGACGGCGGGAGGGGGCCGGATGGAGTTCGACCGGCGGGTGCAGATCCGGGTCCACCGGGAGACCGGCACGACGTTCGGGTCCGGCTACCTGGTCGCGCCGCGGCTGGCGCTGACGGCGGGTCATGTCGTCCAGGCGGCGATGGGGCCGGAGCCGGCCCGGGTGACCGTCTGCCGGCCGGATGCGGGGACGGAGCAGTTCCCGGCGGCGGTTCGGTGGTGGCGCGTCGACGACCGGGTCGACGCGGCGCTGGTGGAAGTCGACGGCCAGGTGGAAGTCGACGGGGCGGGCGGGGGAGATGGCCAGGCCGAAGTGACCGGGTTTGACGGGGGAGCCGGGCCGGGCGAAGGAGCCGGGCCGGGCGGGGGAGCCGGCCGGCGCTGGCAGCCGCCCGACTCGCTGGCCGACATACGCACCCGGCCGCCGCAACGGTGGGGCCGGATCATCGGCACCCGCCCCCACCCGGTCGCCGTCGCCGGCTTCCCCCGGATGGAGAAGGACCCCAGCAGCGGCGACCGCTTCGACGGCCGGATCAGCGGCGAGATCATGCCGGGGACCGGCTCGCTCGCCGGTCGCTACGAGGTCTTCAGCAAGGACGCGACCATCCCGGTACGGGACGGGACCGGCACCGGCTGGTCCGGGATGTCCGGTGCCGCGCTGCTGACCGAGAGCCGCCAGAGCGGGCTGCTGTGCGGGGTGGTCCGCGCGGACCGGCAGGCCGTGGGCGGCACCCGGCTGACCGCCACCCCGGCCTCGCTGCTGCTCGCGGACGACGGCTTCACCGCGTTGATCGCCGAACACGGCGGCTGGCAGCCGCTGTTGGAAGCCGCGGAACCGGTGGACCTGCTCGATCCGGCCGCCCCCGAGCGGGACCTGCGCTCGCCGGCGATGCTGCTGCGCGCCGACGCCGAGGCGGTGGCCTTCCGCGGGCGGGCGGACGAGCTGCGGGCGCTGCGGGACTGGTGCCAGGTCGGTGCCGAGGGCTTCTCGGTACGGGTGGTCACCGGGCCCGGCGGGCAGGGCAAGTCCCGCCTCGCCCGCCGACTGGCCGACGACCTGCGGGCGGAGGGGTGGGTCACCGGGCACCTCCGGGCGGAACTGCGGGACAGCGACCTCGCCCTGCCCGAACTCAGGTCCCTGGAGACCGCGCTCGACTTCCTGCTGGTCATCGACTACGCGGACGCCCGGCCGAGCCTGGTGCGCCGCGTCATCGACCAGCTGCGCGGCTGCCGGCACCGTACGCGGCTGCTGCTCCTCGCCCGTACCGGCGGCGCCTGGCAGAGCGACGGGCTGACCGCGTCGTACGCGGACGAGATCCTGGCCAGGGCCCCGACCATCGAACTGGCCGCACTGGTCGGTGCGGGCGGCCCGCCCGACGCCATGACCGCGCTGTTCCGCGGCGCGGTCGGCGACCTCGCCGATCTGCTGGAGGCGTTACCCGGCCTGCCCGGCCGGCCGCCCGCCGGATGGACTGCCCTGGCGCCTGCCCTGGGCGTGCCGAGCCAACTGGGCGTGGACGGCGACGAGTCGGTGCTGACCGTGCAGATGGCCGCGCTCACCGCCCTGTTGCAGCACGGCTCGGCGCCGGTCTCGGCCGCGCCCGAGGAGCCCGCCGAGGCCACCTTACTGCGGCACGAGCAGCGGTACTGGGTGCGGGCCGCCGAACGGCTCGGGCCGCTCGATCCGACCGTCCTCCAGCAGGCCGTGGCCGTCGCCGCGCTGTGCGGGGCGAGAGACGAGCCCGAGGCGGTCGCCGCCGTCGGGGCGCTCCCCGGCATCCCGCCCGCGCGGGCACCGGTCATGGCGGCCTGGCTGCGTACCCTCTACCCGGCGGGACCTGACCGGTTCTGGGGCCCGCTGCAACCCGACCGGGTCGGCGAGTACCACGCCTCCCGCGCCCTGCTCGACCTCGATCCGCCGCTCCCGCTGGCCGACCTGCTGGCGCGCTCCTCCGCCGACCAGCAAGTGCGGCTGGTGACCGTGCTGGCGCGGGCCGCCGCCGCGCACCACGGGACGGGCCGCACCGCCAGGACGGCCGGCGTGCAACAGGCGCTGCTGGACGCGATGCCGGCCGGCGGCCTCAGCGTCGAGGTGCTGAACCGGCTCCGGATCGTCCTGATCCACGCCCACGACGGTCTGGACCGGCTCGCCCTGAAGCTCGCCGAGGACTCCGTGACCGCCGCCCGGCGGCAGGCGGCGGACGGTTCGGCGCCCGCACTGAACGACCTCGGCATCGCCCTGGACCTGCTCAGCAGCACGTTCAGCGGCGCGGGCCGCGCGGAGGAGGCGCTGGCCGCGGCTGCGGAGCAGCTGCGGGTCATCGAACGCCTGGACCGGAACCACCCCGGCCGCGACCGCGCGTACGCCCTCGCGGTGAGCACGCTGAGCTCCTGCCTGTCCGCCGCCGGGCGCGACCAGGAGGCGCTGCTCGCCCTCGGAGAGTCGGTGGAGCTGCTGGAGCGGCTGGGCGAGACCGACCGGCACACCAGGACGAGACTCGCCTGGAACCTGAACAACCTGGCCGACGGGCTCTGGGACCTGGGCCGCCTCGACGAGGCCCGGCGCGCGCTGCGCCGGGCGGTGGAACTCTCCGAGCAGCTCGCCGCCACCGACTCCTCCCACGAGATCCTGCTGCCCGTCTGGCGTTCCAACCTCGCGGCGCTGCTCGTCGGCATGCGGCGGCACCAGGAGGGCCTCCGCTACGCCGAGGACGCGGTGCAGGGGCTTCGGCTACTGGCCCGCCGCGACCCGCGCAACTTCGAGGGCCGGCTCATCTCCTCGCTGGTGAACCTCGGCAACATCCTCCACCAGCTGGGACGTTCGGCCGAGGCGTGCGACGCCCTGCGGCAGGCGGTCGGCATCGGGGAGCACCGGCGGCGGATCGGGCTCGCCGGCGCCGAGGCGGAGCTCAGCCTGGTCAAGCACACCCTCCAACTCGGCCTCTGGGAGGCCCTGTCCGGCTCCCTGGAGACGCTCCCGGACGCGCTCTGCCGCGCGTTGGACCTCTGGTACGGGCTCGACCGGGAACTGCCGAAGTACCAGCCGCTCATCGCCTCGTTCCTGACCGACTCGGTGGCCCTGCTGAGCGAGGACGGCCGCTGGCAGGAGGCCCTGGAACCGTCGATGGCGGCGGTGGAGATCTGGGGCGGGCTGGTCCGCGCGTACCCCGCTGACCACCTCCGCGACTTCGTCGAGGCGTACACCGCGATGCAGGAGGTGGCGCGCCGGGTCGGATCGCAGCTGATTCCCCGGAACGCCGCCGTGGCGATGCTCAGCCGACATCTGGAAGAGCAACTTCCTTACGTCTTCGAGGTGTTGGACGAGGCCGAGGAAGCCGCGAAGGCCGCCGAAGCCGCGGAGCACCGCGAGTAGCGGCGAGCACGACCCCGAATCCGTCGGCGGCCGCGAACCGGCGTGGTGGTCTCGACGCGGACTCCGGCCGCCCGTTCGTCGTCAGCGGAGCCTACAAGTACGCCTCCGCGCGGGCGGCAAGCGTCAGGACACGTCGGGCGCCGGCCACCACCGCGGGGTCCACGAAGCGGCCGTCGGGCAGGGCCAGGGCACCGGGCGAGGCGGCGGCCGCGGCCACGGTCTCGCGGGCGGCGTCCAGTTCGCCCGCGGTGGGGAGGTAGGCGCGGGCGATGACGGGGAGTTGGCGGGGGTGGATGGCGGCGCGGCCGAGGAACCCGAGGGCGCGGCCGCGACGGCAGGAGGCGTCGAGGCCGTCGAGGTCGCGCACGTCGGGGTAGACGGACTGCGCGGGCGGGGCGAGTCCGGCCGCGCGGGCCGCCACGACGGTCCGCACCCGGGGCCAGGTGAGCGCGTCCTCCTCGGTCACGCCGAGGTCGGCGCGCAGGTCCGCCTCGCCGAGCGCGAGTCCGCGCACCGCGGGATCGGCGGTGGCGATGGCGAAGGCGTTCTCCAGGCCGAGCGCCGATTCGAGCAGCGGGTAGAGCCCGGGCACGGCCGCGCCGGGCCCGGCCAGCTCGCGGTGCAGCCGCAGCACGGACGCGACATCGCCCGGCCCGGCGACCTTCGGCAGCCGCAGCCCGCCCAGGCCCGGCAGCCCGGCCAGCGCCGCGAGGTCCGCCGCGAACAGCGGGCCGTCGAGGGCGTTGAGCCGTACGTGCACCCGGGCGGGCCCCGGCACCGGCTCGGCGAGCAACTCGGCGGTGGCGGCCCGCGCGTACTCCTTGCGGGCGGGCGCGACCGCGTCCTCCAGGTCGACCAGGACGACGTCCGCGCCGGAACGCAGCGCCTTCGCGACCACGTCGGGACGGTCGCCCGGGGCGTAGAGCCAGGTCAGGACGGCGTCGTCCGCACCGGCGCGGTCGTCGGCGGCGGGCCCGGTGGGGGTGCCGGGTCCGGTGGGGGTTCCGGGTCCGGTGGAGGCGGCGGGACCGGCGGGGGTTCCGGGTCCGGTGGGGGTGCCCGTCGTGTCGTGGGTTCCGGTGCTCACAGCGCGCCCTCCGCCCTCAGCGCGGCGATCTCCGGCCCGTCCAGGCCGAGTTCGGTGAGGACGGCGTCGGTGTCCGCGCCGTGCGGGCGGCCGGTCCAGCGGATCGCGCCGGGCGTGCCCGACAGCCGGAACAGGACGTTCTGCATCCGCATCGGCCCCAGCTCCGCGTCGTCCACGGACGCCACGGTGCCCAGCGCGCCGTACTGCGGATCGGTCATCACGTCCCGCACGTCGTAGATCGGCGCGACCGCGGCCTGCGCCTCCTCGAAGGCCGCGACCACCTCGTCCCGGTCGTGCCCGGCTATCCAGCCGCCGACCGCGGTGTCGATCTCGTCGGCGTGCGCGGCCCGCCCGGTGCCGGTGGCGAACCACGGCTCCTCGACCAGTTCCGGCCGCCCGACCAGCCGCATCACCCGCTCGGCGATCGACTGCGCGGAGGAGGACACCGCCAGCCACGCCCCGTCGGCGGTCCGATAGGTGTTGCGCGGCGCGTTGTTGGTGGAGCGGTTGCCCATCCGGGGCTGCACGTAACCGAGTTGGTCGTACCAGATGAGCTGCGGGCCCAGCACCGCGAGCATCGGCTCGATGATGGCCATGTCGACCACCTGCCCCGTGCCCGTACGGTCCCGGCCGGCCAGCGCGGCCATCACCGCGAAGGAGGTGGCGAGGGCGGCCACGGAGTCGGCGAGGCCGAACGGCGGGAGCGTGGGCGGGCCGTCGGGCTCGCCGGTCGCCGACGCGAACCCGCTCATCGCCTCGGCGAGCGTGCCGAAGCCGGGCCGCGCGGAGTACGGGCCGAACTGCCCGAACGCCGTCACCCGCGCCAGCACCAGCCGAGGGTTCGCCGCCGACAGCTCCTCCCAGCCCAGGCCCCAGCGCTCCAGCGTGCCCGGCCGGAAGTTCTCGATGATGACGTCGGCGGACGCGGCGAGCTTGAGCAGCACGTCCCGGCCGCCGGGCGTCGACAGGTCGAGGGTGATGTTGCGCTTGTTGCGGCCGAGGTGCTTCCACCACAGGCCCACGCCGTCCTTGCTCGGGCCGTGGCCGCGGGAGGGGTCCGGCTTGCGCGGGTGCTCGACCTTGACGACGTCGGCGCCGAAGTCGCCGAGGAGGGTCGCGGCGCTCGGCCCGGCGAAGAGCGTGGCCAGGTCCAGCACCCGCATGCCCTCCAACGGGCCGCCGGCGGGCGGCGTGTGGGGAGCCTCGGGCGACGGCTCGGTGCGCGGCGGCGGTACGGCGGTGCCGTTGCCCGAGCCCGCGGCCGTCACCGCGTCGGCGGAAGCGGGGAGTCGGTCGTCGGGGCGGGTACTGCGGGTACTGGGGTGGTGCATGGGAGCTACCTCGGCTTCTTCCACGTGCTTCGGCGTCCGGCGGATTCGCCGGGGTGCCGGTCCTCGCGCGTCCGGTCGTCGTCGGTCGTCGTGTCGTCCCGATCAGCGGGGGTGTTCGTCGGCAGTCGTCGTCGGTCGGTCATCTGCGGCCGCTCATCCGTGACTCGGGCGGTCGGCCCGGCGGGATACGGGCGTACCGCCGGCCGCCCGCGCGTCGATCTCCGCGCGCTCCGGCATCGAGGACGACGCGCCCTCGCGTTCCACCGACAGCGCGGAGGCGGCCGTCGCCCACTCCAGCGCCGCCGGCACCGGCCGGCCCTCGCCGAGCGCGACCGCGAGGGCGCCCACGAAGGTGTCGCCGGCCGCGGTGGTGTCCACCGCCTTCGCGGGGAGGGCCGGTACGACCAGCGGCTCGTGGCCGCGGGCGGCGTACAGGCAGCCCGCCGCGCCGAGCGTCACCACCACCTCGGGCACCGCGTCGAGCAGCGCGCGGGCGGCGGCGCGCGGGTCGGAGTGGCCGCTGAGCGCGGCGGCCTCGTGCTCGTTGGGCACCAACAGGTCGGTCACCGCGAGGAGTTCGCCGGGCAGCGGCTGGGCCGGCGCCGGCGTGAGGACGGTCCGCACGCCGTGCCGGTGCGCGGCCCGCGCACCCGCCAGCACGCCGTCCAGCGGCAGTTCGAGTTGGAGCAGCAGCGCACCGGCCGCCGCGATGACGTCCTCGTCGCCGTCGGCGAGGGAGGTCACCGTGCCGTTCGCACCCGGCACCACCACGATGGCGTTGTGGCCCTCGCCGTCGACCACGATGTGCGCGATGCCGCTCGGGCCCGGCACCGTCCGCAGCGGGCCGGTGCCGACCCCGGCGCCGTCGAGGGCGGCGCGCAGTCGCGGCCCGAAGTCGTCGTCGCCGACCGCGCCGACGAACGTCACCTCGCCACCGGCCCGCGCGGCCGCGATCGCCTGGTTGGCGCCCTTGCCCCCGGCCACGGTACGGAACGCCTCGCCGGTGACGGTCTCGCCGCGCGCCGGCGCCACCCGGGTATACGCCGCCAGGTCCATGTTGGCGCTGCCCAGCACCACGATGCGGGCCCGCCCGGACGGCGGGGCGCCGCGGCGCCCCGGGGGAGCGGAGGGTGCCGGGGGAACGGTCGGATCGGTGCTCATCGGGTGCCTTCCTCGGGGGTGCCCTGTGCGGGCGCGCGGCGCGCGGGCGCTTCGTGCTCCCGCGGGTTCGGGCCGGACGGCAGCACGGCCAGCGCGGCGGTACGACGGGCGAGGGCGTCGAAGCCGATGCCGTCGAACCCGCCGACCGTGCTGGCCAGCCGGTTCTTCAGCGGGCCGGTCCACTCGCCGGGCAGCGCGGCCGCCGAACCGGCCAGCAGCCCGGTGACGGACCCGGCCGTCGCACCGTTCGAGTCGGTGTCCCAACCGCCCGACACCACACGGCAGACGGACCCGGCGAAGTCCCCGTCGGCGTGCGTGAGGGCCGCCGCGAGCAGCGCCGCGTTGGGCAGGACGTGCACCCAGTGGTGGTCGTGGAACCGCCGGTGCAGCTCGTCCACGACGACGGCGAAGCCCTCCGCGCTGCCCGACGGTTCGGCGCCGGCGAGGTCGATGCCGAGCCGGACCGCGCCGGCCAGCCGCGACCCGCGCGGCACCACCTGGAGCCCGGCCGCCAGGCACGCGTGCACGTCGGCGCCGCCACCGGCCGCCCGCGCCACCACCGCGGCGGCGAACATCGCCCCGTACACGCCGTTCGCGGTGTGGCTGAGCACGGCGTCGCGCCACGCCTCGTCCGCAGCCGCGGCCGGGTCGCCCGGGCGGGTCCAGCCGAAGACGTCCGCGCGGATCAGGGCGCCGATCCACTCCCGGAACGGGTTGCGCCAGGTGGCGGTCTCCGGCGGCTCCAGCCCGGCCAGCAGGTTCCGGTACGCGACCCGCTCGGCGGTGAAGGTACGTCCCGCGGGCAGCTCGTCCAGCCACAGCTGCGCCACGTCCCGGGTGCGGAAGCCGTGACCGCGGGCCTCCAGCAACATCAGTGCCAGCAGCGGGTAGTTGAGGTCGTCGTCCTCGGGCATCCCGTCGATGTTCTCGGCGAGCGAGGTGGGGCGGCTGCGGCGGTTCCACGGGAAGCGGGCGGCGACCCGCGGGTCCAGGCCCACCTCGGTGAAGTAGCCGCGCACCGGCCAGTTGCCGGTCGAGCGGGCGATCGCCCGGATGCCGTCGAGCGGCAGCTTCTCCACGGGCTTGCCGAGCACGCACCCCGCGGCCCGGCCCAGCCAGCCCGCCTCCAGCCGCTCGGCCAGCTCCTGCGGGCGCTCGACCCGCGCCACGGCGGGCGGCGCGCCCGCGGCCGCGTGAATCCCGGCCAGATCCGTCGGCTCCTGCTCGGCCAACGGCGAGCGCTGCCCGGCCAGTTCGTCCAGCAGCTCGTGCGCGAGCGCCCGCACCTCCGGGCACACCGGACCGGGCGACGCCCCGGCCCGCTCCGGCGCCAGGTGCCCGCCGGCGGCCAGCCAGCGCCCTCGCACCGCGGCCGTGTCCCGCCCGTCCTGCTCGGCCTGCCGCAGTTCGTGCCCCACCAGGTCCTCCGGCTGCACCCAGGTCAGCCGCAACGGCTCCCCGAGCGCCGGATCGGACCCGGCACCGCGCCCGCCGTCACCGTCGGCCGTGCCCGGCCCGGTCGGCGACGGGGGCGGGTACTCCGCGGGGTGCGGGCTCATCGGACCTCCGCCAGCGCCGTGAACGCGGCTTCGTGGGCGCGGCGGCGGTCGGTGTCGCGGGCGAAGACCTCGCGGGCGACGGCGGACAGGTCGGCCGCGGGGGTGTGCAGGTCGAGCCGGCTGGCGCGGGCCACCTCGTCGCTCCACCCGGCGGGCACCGCGCCGGTGCCGCCGAGCGCCCCGGCGATCGCGCCGCTCATCGTCGCGATGGAGTCGCAGTCGCGGCCGTAGTTGACCGAGCCGAGCACGGCCGGTTCGTACGCCCCGCCCGCGATCAGCAACATGCCGAGCGCGACCGGCAGTTCCTCGATCGCGTGCAGCCGGGAGGGGCGGCGGGCGCCGAGCGAGGGCTCGCGGTAGCGCGGGCCGACCGTGTCGAACGGCGCGACCGCCTCGCGCAGCGGCGCCAGCGCCTCCTCCCAGTCGTCGAAGCCGGTGGCGCGCTCGCACACCGCCTCTATCGCGGCGCGGGTGCCGTCCTTGGCGAGGGCGAGCGCCGTCTCGACCACGGAGGCGGCGGTGGCGTCCGGCGCGAACGCCGCGGCGACCGCGGCGGCGAACACCCCTGCGGCCTCCCGCCCGTACGACGACTGGTGCGGTGCGGCCACCTCCAGCGCCTCGGCGTAGGCGGCCGCGGGGTTGCCGGCGTTGACCGCGCCGACCGGCGCCATGTACATCGCGGCACCGCAGTTGACGATGTTGCCGACGCCCGCCTCGCGCGGGTCGACGTGGCCGTAGTGCAGCCGCGCCACGATCCACTTCTCGGCGAGGAAGATCCGCTGGAGCGGCAGCGCCTCCGCCTCCAGCTCGGGAATCCACCGGGGCGTGCCGATCAGGTCGGGCACGAGGTGGTCGGCCACGCTGTACGCGTCGAGGTGGTCGCGGACCTTGGCGTAGACCCGCACCAGGGCGTGCGTCATGAGGGTGTCGTCGGTGACGTGCCCGTCGCCCTTGTGGTACGGCGCGATCGGGCGCGCGGTGCGCCACTCCTCGTAGAACGGGCCGACGATGCCCCGTACCCGGCCGCCGTGCCGCTCGGTGATCTGCTCGGGCGTCCAGCCCTCGACCGGGCCGCCGAGGGCGTCGCCGACAGCGGCGCCGACGAGGCAGCCGGTGATGCGGTCCTCAAGCGTGAGTTTCATTGCTTCCGGGTCCTTCCGTGACAGGGGCATGGGGGTCGGTGGCGAGCGGCGCCACGGGGTGTGCGGGAGCGCCGGGCGAGGCGAACGGCTCGGCGGGCGGTGGCGAGGTGTCCGGTACGGCGTACGGGTCGGCCTCGGGCTCGACGCCGGCCAACCGCCCGGCCAGGTCCACCAGGTCGGTGCCCACCAGCCGGGGCAGCGCGCAGCCGGGCAGGGTCCGACACGCCTCCCGCCAGGAGACCGGCAGCGCGGCGGCGCCGCCGAGCGCACCGGCCAGGGCGCCGGCCAGCGCGGGCGCGGAGTCCGCGACCCGCGACAGGCAGGCCGCGGCCGGCACCGCCTGGTCCACCGCGCCGTCGGCGGCCAGCACCAGGGCGAGCGCCACCGGCACGGTCTCCGCGGCGGCGATGCCGTAGCTGTAGACGTGGTCCACGATCTGGTGTTCCAGCAGCGGGACCAGACCGAACGCCTGGCCGTGGCCGTCGGGTTCGGCGGCGCGCGCGGCCCGGGCGAGGGCGACCGCGTGCTCGGCGTTGCGGGAGATCTCCGAGCCGGCCGGCAGTTCGCGCAGCGCGGCCCGTACGCAGTCGTCGGCGGACGCGCCGGCCAGCGCGAGCGAGACCGCGGCGGCCATCGCCCGGGCGCCGTGCACCCCGTCGCCGTCCTGCGTGTAGTGGGCGTCGTACTCCGCCAGGTCGGCGGCGGCGGCCGGGTCGCCCGGGTGCACCACGGCCAGCACGCACGCGCGCCCGCAGGCCGCGTCGTCGAAGAAGTGCGGGTTGTCGTGGCCGGTGGCGGGCGGCCGCAGCCCCGTGGCGAGGTTGCCGAGCCCGGCCCGTACCGAGATCCGGGCGCGCAGCGGGATCACCGCGGACTCCACCTCCGAGGCGCGGGCCGCGGCCGAGGAGATCTCGGCGGCGAGCGACATCCAGGCGAGGTCCACCGCGGCCCGCACCCGGCGGTCGCGGCTGAGGTCGCTGAGCAGCGCGCCACGCGCCGACAGCACCGACTCGGCGGTGAAGGCCGCCCACTCCGCGTCGTCCGACGGCCCCAGCCGCAGCGGCTCGGGCGGCTGGTTGAGCGCGATCGGCACCGGCAGGGTCGTGGTCGCGTTCTGCTCGGCGAACGTGTCCAGTTCGCGGGTCAGCCGCCGTGTCCACTCCGGCATCCGCGCGGCCCGATGGCGTGCGGCCGGCCATCCCGCGGCGTCGCCCGCGGCGAGCCCGAGCAGCAGCCCCTCCACCCGGTCCCGGGTCACCCGGTCACCCGGCGCCGCCGCACCGTGGGCGGTGTCCGAAGCGGGCGCGGGGATGCCGGACGTGCCGGTGCGGTTCACGGGGGTGTGCTCCGGGTGTGGGGAGTCGCCGCGTCCGGTGGCCGGACGGGGCGTCGTGGTGGCGGCACCGCCGGGGGTCCGGTGTGCCGTGCCGGCCGGAAGTGCCGAGGTGGCAGAACCGGGCCTGAGCGGGCGGGAGTTGCCGGTGCCGGCATCGGCCGCCGTGCGCGGGCGTGGTGCCGTTGCGCGGGGGGCGCCGGCCTCCGGGGCCGAGCTGCCGTCGGGGTGGCCGGGCCCGCTGTCGGGGCGGCCGGGCCCGCTGTCGGGGTGGCCGGGCTCGCCGTCGGCCGTCGCCTTCGCCGCGGAAGCGGGCCCGCGCGAGAAGCCGTGTGCGGTGGTGCTCATGACGCCACCCGTTCGGCCGGACCGGGCACGGGTTCCCCGGGGGCGAGCAGGTCGGCGATGTCGCGGACGTGGTAGCCCGCCATGGCCGGCAGGCAACTGCCGGTGACCGGCTTGATCGCCTCCGACCAGTGCGCGGGAATCGCGCCGAACCCGCCGAGGGTGCCGGCCAGCGCGCCGGCGACCGCCGCGGTGGTGTCGGCGTCGCGGCCCATGTTGACCGCGGTGAGCACCGAGCGGCTGAAGTCGCCCCCGGCCAGCGCGAACGCGCCGAACGCGAGGCCGACCGCCTCGGGCGCGAGGTCGGTCCAGGGGTACCCGCCGATGACGACGGCCGAGCGCAGCGCGCGCTCGCGGTCGAGCACGGTGAGCGTCGGGTCGAGCCGGACCCGGCGCGCCACGGTCACCGCGCGCCGCAGCGACCGCGCGGTCCAGGAGTCCTCGGGCACCACCGACAGGGCGGCGGTGATCACCGCGGAGCAGTCCCCGCCGGTCATCGCCGCGGCCACCCCGGCGGCGACCGCCTGGCCGCCGTAGATCCCCTCGCCCTCGTGGCTGACGGTCCCGTCGATCGCCACCAGCCGCGCCGCTTCGGCGGGCCGCCCCGCCGCGTAGACGCCGAACGGTGCCGCGCGCATCGCCAGGCCGTCGCTCCAGGCGTGCCGGTGCTGCGCGGTGATCGGCGAGGCCAGCCCGCGGCGCAGGTTCTCCAGGGTGCCGCGCTCGCTGAACCCGGCGCCGCGGAAGGCCCCTTCGTCGCGGTCGGCGATCCACACGTGCCAGGCCGCCTCCACGTCGCCGGTGGTGAGCGCGGCGCCGTACCGGGCCAGCAGCAGGCCGGACAGGATGGCGTACTCCGTGTCGTCGGTGCCCGCCGGGTCCTCGCTGACGAAGTCCTCGATACGGCCCCAGCGCTGACGGATCTGCGACGGCTTCATGTTCTCGGCCGGCGCCCCGAGGGCGTCACCGACGGCCAGCCCGGTGAGCGCGCCGCGCGCGTGGTCACGGGGGCTGCCGGGTACGGGGCGGGGGCGGCGGATGCCACCCGGCGGCGGGGCCAGCGCCGTGCCGGACGTGCTGAGGGGTGGGGGACCTGATGCGTCAGAGGCGCTGGGTGAGGCGGGAGTTGTGCTCATGCCGTGCCGTTTCCTGGTGAGTACTGCTGTGTGGTGCGTGGCTGTGCCCTGCGGGTGCCCGGCGGCGGTGGCGGGCGGGCCGGACCCGCCGGCGGCTGGTGGGCGCGCGGACGGTGGCCCTGCGGCCGGGGACGTCTGTGGTGCTCGGTGCGGGACACGGTGCGGGCTCCTTCCGGTGCGGGTGTCGGGGACGGATACGGATACGGATACGGGCGACGGTCGAGGTCAGGGGATCGGGTGGCCGATCGCTCGGCTCGCTCGGCGGCGCGGCGCGCCCTGGGGGAGGGGCGCGCCGCACCCCCTCAGTCCCGGTACCGCTCGAAGACGCGGTTGCCGTCGCGGACGAGCTTCCCGCGCAGGGAGTCCAGGCTGATCGCGCCGCTGTAGTACTGCTGGAGGGCCGGCGTGGCGATCTTGTCGGACCACTCGGGGTAGCCGCGCATGCCCAGCGCGGGGGACGCGCTCAGGTACTTCGCCATCGCCATCCCGGTGCTCCACCCGAGCTTCGTGGTGGTCAGCGACGGGTCGCGCAGCGCCGCGGCGCCGGTCGGCGGCATCCAGTCGCCCTGCGCGAGCTGCACCAGGTGCGGGGTCTGCGTCATGAAGTCGATGAACTCCACGGCCGCCTGCTGGTGCTTGCAGGACTTCGCCACCGACAGGGTCTGCGGGCTGACCCCCTGGGAGCGCCCGCCGTCGGGCGCCTTGCTGCCGACCGGCAGCGGCAGGACGACCCAGTCGAAGTGCTTGGGCGCCTGCTGCTCGATCTGCTGCCGGTAGGAGAAGTCCAGCGGCAGCATGGCGTACCGCCCGGCGAAGAACCCGGGCAGCACGTCGCCGCCGCCGAGCGCCAGCGCGCTGGAGGGCGCGGACCTGTCGGTCTTCACCTGCCGCCGGACCAGCTCGGCGAAGGCCGAGTCGGCGCTGCCGAACCGCACCTCGGTACGGCCGCTGCCCTCGTCCTTGTACAGGACCCGGCCGCCGTTGGTCAGCGCCAGGTTCAGCGTCACGCTCACCGGCGAACTCATCGGCCAGGCCGTGCCGTACCGCTCGGCGCCGCCGCCGTGGTGGGACAGCTCCCGGCAGATGTCCTCGAACTCCTGCCAGGTCCACGGGTGCGCGACGTCCGGCAGCCGGACGTCCGCCTTCACCAGCAGGGTGCGGTTGGCGATGAGCACCCGCGGCTCCTGGAGGAACGGCACCCCGTACACCGCGCCGTTGAACCGCGCGGTGTCCCAGGTGCTCTGCGGGATACGGCTCTTCAGGCCCGCGGGCAGCAGGCCGGTCAGGTCCGCGAGGTAGCCGCCGGAGCCGAAGTCGGTCAGGTCGATGCCCTCGTCATGGATGATGTCCGGCGCGGCGCCGCCCTCGAAGGAGGTCAGCAACTGGTCGTGGACGTCGTCCCAACTGCCCTGCACGTAGCGGACCTGCACCTCGGGGTGCTGCTTGTTCCACTGCGCGACCAGCGCCTTGTTCGCCTTGACCGACTCCGTCTGCCAGGCGAGCGACAGGAAGTCCAGCCGCGGCACGCCCGAGCCGCTGGAGGAGCCGCAGGCCGACAGCAGCGACCCGGAGCCGGCCACCGCGGCGGTCGCGGCGGTGCCGGTCAGGAAGGTACGGCGGCGCATCAGCCCTTCACCGCCCCGGTCATCATGCCGCCGACCAGCCGCTTTTGCAGCAGCGCGAAGAACAGCAGGCTGGGCAGGGTGGCGAGCACCGACGCGGCGGCGAGCGGGCCGAGGTCCGCGGCGCCCTCGGCGCCCAGGAAGTGGGTCAGGATCACGGACATCGTCTGCTTCTCCGGGGACTTGAGCAGGACCAGGCCAAAGAAGAACTCGTTCCACGCGGTGACGAAGGAGAACATCAGCGTGGCCACCAGGCCCGGCATCAGCAGCGGCAGCACCACGCTGCGCAGCGCGCGGGCCCGGCTGCACCCGTCGATCGCGGCGGCCTCCTCCAGCGAGACCGGCACCGCCTTGACGTAGCCCTGGAGCATCCACAGCGCGAACGGCAGCGTCCACACCACGTAGACCAGGCCCAGGCCGAGCCGGGAGTCGACCAGGTGCATGTTCTTCAGCACCATGAACAGCGGGATGATGATCAGCACCAGCGGGAACATCTGGCTGACCAGAATCCAGGCGGTGCCGGCCCGGCTGACCATCGAGCGGAACCGCACCATCACGTAGGCCGCGGGCACCGCGATGGCCACCGACACGACCGCGGAGATGCCGGCCACCATCAGGCTGTTCAGCGCGGAGTGCAGCAGCGGCTGCTCGTCGAAGGCGGACCGGAAGTTGTCCAGCGTGGGGTGCTTCGGCAGCCACGTCGGGTGGATCGAGCCCAGCTCCTGCGGCGACTTGAAGGCGGTCGAGACCAGCCACAGCAGCGGGAAGGCGAGGAACACCACGTAGCAGAGCAGCGCGACGTACTGCCCGGCGCGGCCCATCCGGCGGCGGGCCTTGCGCCGCCCGGCGCCCGTGGAGGCGCTGGGCGCGGGGGTGGCGGGGGGAGCGGGTACGGCGGCCGCGCCGGCCGCGTCGGTCGCGCTCATGACTCGTCCTCCTTCAGGCGGTTGCGCAGGAACACGGCCAGCAGCACGGCGATCACCGCGACCATCACCAGGCCCATGGCGGCCGCGTAGCCGAACTGGCCGTAGCGGAACGCCTCGTCGTAGGCGAAGAGCATCGGCAGCTCGGTCTTGCCGCCGGGTCCGCCGCTGGTCAGCACGTAGACCAGGCCGAAGGAGTTGAAGTTCCAGATGAAGTTCAGCGCGGTGATGGAGAGCACCACCGGCTTGAGGGTGGGCCAGGTCACCGTGGTGAACCGGCGCCACATCCCGGCGCCGTCCAGGCTCGCGGCCTCGTGCAGCTCCAGCGGGACGTTCTGCAGGCCGGCCAGCAGCACCACGGTGGTCTGCGGCATGCCCGCCCACACGCCCACCACGATCACCGCGGGCAGCGCCAGTGACAGGCTGGACAGCCAGTCCGTGGTGCCGTCGGTCAGATGCAGGTGGTGCAGGGTGTTGTTGAGGATGCCCGCGTCCGGGTTGTAGACCAGCCGCCACATGATGCCGACGACGACCTCGGGCATCGCCCACGGCACCAGCGCCAGGGTGCGGGCCAGCCAGCGCAGCCGCAGGTTCTGGTTGAGCAGCAGCGCCAGGCCCAGCGACATCAGGAACTGCAGCACGGTGACGCACACCGCCCACAGCAGGCCGATCCGGAACGACTGCCAGAAGAGCGAGTCGAGCCGCAGGTCCTTGAAGTTGGCGATGCCGGTGAAGGAGGTGGAGTTGGTGACGCCGGACTGGGCGTCGGTGAAGGCGAGCGAGATCCCGTAGAGCAGCGGGCCCACGCTCAGCACCAGCACCGGGATCAGCGCCGGCAGCAGCAGGAACCAGGCGTCCTTGTCCAGGCCGAGCACCCGGCGGCGCGCGGCGGTGGAGCGCGGCGGGGGAGTGCCGGCGCCCTGTCCGGTACGGCGCCGCGGCCGCAGGACCGCTCCGGCGCTCACGACGCGCTCGCCGGGGTGTTGCCGGACGCGATGCCCGTGCCCGGGTTCGGGTTCGTGACCGCGGCCGGGCTCGTGCCCGGGTTCGTGCCCGGGTTCGTGCCCGGGTCCCGGTCCTGGTCACGGTCCACGCCGACGTCGGAATCGGGGCCGGAACCGTCGTCGCGCCCGGGCCGGACGTGCGCGGTGGAGCCGCGTACGACCAGCCGGGGCGCGACGGTCTCGCACCGCACCTCGTGATCCCCGCCGTCCAGCCGGGCCAGCAGCATCTCGGCGGCTATCCGGCCACGTTCGGCCGAGCCGAGGTCCACGCTGGTCAGCGCGGGGTGGCCGGCGCGGGCCAGTTCGCTGTTGTCCATGCCGGCCACGGCCAGCTGCTCGGGTATCCGCAGGCCCCGGTCGTGGGCGGCGTGCACGGCGCCCAGCGCGAGCTGGTCGTTGGCGCAGAAGACGCTGTCGACACCGGGGTCGGCGTCCAGCAGCCGGTGCATCGCCGCGGCGCCGGCCGCGATGCCGAACTCGGTGGTGACGGTGAGCGCCGGGTCGTGGTCCAGCCCGGCCTCCTCCAGCGCGGTGCGGTAGCCGAGGCTGCGGTTACGACCCGGGACGGTGTCCGCGGGGCCGTTGATGAACGCGATCCGCCGCCGCCCGCTCGCCAGCAGGTGGCGCATCGCGAGCACGGCCCCGGAGACCGAGTCGGCCCGCACGCTGTCCACCGGCGCCTGGTCGGGCAGCGACCCGATCACGACCACCGGCCGTGCCGCCCCGGACAGCACCTTCAGGTGCTCGTCGGTGACCCGGATCGGGACCAGGATCAGGCCGTCGCTGGTCCGGTCGGCCAGGCTGCGCACCACGTCCAGCTCGTCCTCGGCCACGGCGTCGGTGGAGTGCAGCAGCAGCCGGTAGCCCAGCGGCTTCGCGGTCGCCTGTATCTGGCGGACCATCGAGACGTAGACCGGGTTGCCGACGTCGGGCATCGCGAAGGTGAGCTGCCGGGTGCGGCCGCCCTTCAGCGACCTGGCCACGCCGTTGGGCACGTAGCCCAGTTCCGCGGCGGCCTGTTCGACCCGCCGGACCGTGTTGGGGCGGGCGCCGTGCCCGTTCAGCACCCTCGACACCGACGCGATCGAGACACCCGCCTTCGCGGCGATGGTCTCGACGGTCGGCGGTCCGGCCGAAGTCGTCATGATCGTCCTTTCGCTGAAGCTGAAGCTCTGAGGCTGGGTCCGGAGCCGGGTCCCGCCGAGTCCGGAGATGCATCCGAAGCTGAACCGCAACCGAACTGTAAACGTTTACAGTTCGCACCTGGCAAGCTGCTTCCGAGGAAGTGGTTTCCGCCATGTTGCGCGGGTGTTTCACTGATCGTCAATGAGCTGTGGCCTGAATCACACGCATGAGGGAGGCGCCGTCACACACCCGACTGACCGTCACCTACGTCCGTACCCGCGCCCGCGCCCGCATCCGCTGCCGGCCGGAGAAAGGCGTCCCCGCGCGAGGCGGGACCCGCTGTACCGTTTCGGGTGTCGAGGTCGAAACGAGTAGGTCCGGGGTCGGAATGCCTCAACCCATCGGCAGCAGCGGCCCCATCGGCGAGCGGCTGCGCGAGATCCGCAAGCGGCGAGGGCTGACCCAGCACCAGCTTGCGTCCGCATCCGGCGTGTCCCTGTCGCTGGTCAGGAAGCTGGAGCAGGGCGAGCGGGACGATACGCGGGTGGAGACGGCCCGCGCGCTCGCCGTGGCCCTGCGGGTGCCCACCAGCCGGCTGCTGGGAGGCGTGCACGAGACGCAGGGCGCCTCTCCGAGCGTTGTGGACCTGTGGACGCCCGTCCGCGCCGCGCTGGCCGCTCCACCGCCCGGGCCCGCCGACGACGCCCCGACGGTCGCCGGAGTCCGCGCGGCCGTCGCCGCCGCCATGCCCCTTGCGGCCGGTGACCGTCTTGACGAGTTGGCCGAGGTGCTGCCCGTGCTGCTGCGCGACGCCGCGGCCGTGGCCGACGCCCCGGCGGGGCGCGCGGTGAACGCCGGGCTGATGCGGCTGGTCGGCTGGATGCTCACCCAGACCAGGCAGTTCGATGCCGCCGAGGACGCACTCGGCCGTGCCCTGGACGGTGCCCCCGACGATCTCGACGCGGCGGCCGCGATCAGCACGCGGTGTTGGCTGCTGCTGCGTCGCGGCCGGATCGCCGAGGCCGGGCGGCTCGCCGAGGAGTGGGCCGAGCGGATCGAGCCCCGTATGTCCCGGGCCACGCCGGCGGAGCTGGGCGCGTGGGGATGGCTGCTGCTGCGCGCCGCCGCGGCGGCGGACCGGGACGCCCGGCCGGACGACACCGAGCGACTGCTGCTCCTTGCCGGTTCGGCCGCCGCGGCGCTGGGTCCGCGGCAGGTGCCGGGGGGCTTCCTGCGGGCGTTCGACGCGCGGACGGTCCAGCTCAAGGACGCCGAGCACGCCATGGTCTCGGATCGACCCGACCGGGTGCTGCGACTTTCCGCCGAGATCTCCTGGGAGGGTATGCGCCCGACCTCGAACAACCTCAACCGGAACCGGCTGGACCAGGCGTCCGCGCGGGTGCGGCTGCGGCAGTACGCAGAGGCGGTGGACACCCTGGAGACCATCTGGCAGGCCGCACCGCAGTGGCTCCCGCACCAGCGGTATGCCCGCGACATCCTCGGTCAGGTCATCGCCCGGCGGCGGACCCTGACACCACGCATGCGTGTCCTTGCGGACGCGGTCGGTGTGCCGCTGTAGAGGTGGCACTTCGAGCTGACGGACCGTCAAAGTGCCATGGCCGCAGCACGCCCGCGCTTCCTACGGTCAGTGAGTATCCGATCGCCGAACGGGGAACCGCCATGCCGATGCCCGACGCGCTGAGGAACAACCTCAGCGAGACCCGACACGCATCCCTCGCCCTGCGCCGGCTGCTACGGGACCTGGGCGCAGACGAAGCTCTGCTCCGACGGGTCGTCCCCCGCAGCGATGAACGGGGCGCCGATTACGTCCACATTCCACCGCTGCCGCTGGACGTGGCACAGCACCTCATTCGCCTGCTGCCGACACCGCCCGCGCCGACACCGCCCGCGCCGATGCCGCACCCGTGAGGACCCGGAGAACGCGGAACCTCCGCGCCTGGCCCCGCACTCCTTACTGGACGACGACCACCCGGCGCGCCCCGCGCGCCTCCCGACGACTCAGCCCGGCGCGCCCGTCCCCGTATCGGGTTGAGCACGCGTACTCAGGTCCGCGCCCGGCCGGCGGCGGACGATGGGCTTCAGCCAGGCGAGGGTTGGGGGATCACATGCAGCTCTTCTGGTGGCTCCTCGGGTCGGCCGCACTGCTCACCGATGCCGCGAGCCGGGGCCTCTTCCTGTACCTCGGCCGGCTGGCCCGGCGCGGGGTGTCGGGCACCGAGTTCGTCGTGATGTCGCTGGCATGGGTCTTCCGCGTGGTGCTGGCGCTGCGGTTCGCGGGGATCGCCGGTGCCTTCGTGCTGGCGGCGGACCGCGCGGGGACCGCCTCGGCGGTGCTGTACGGGGCCGGTGCGCTGGGGTGCGCCGTCACCGTCGTCGAGGTCGCGCAGACGCTGTACGCGGTCCTGCGGATACGGCATCCGCGCACGAAGCGGGGGTCGGGCGGATAGCCGGCGCGGGGCCGGGCATCGTACGGTCCCGGGCCGTACGACGCCCGGCCGGGCACCGTCAGAGCTGGTCGGGGGCCGGGTCCGGAGCCGGGGCCGGGGGCGGGGCGGTGTCGCGGCCGTGCCAGTCGAGGCAGACGACCATCGCGTCGTCGTCGGGCTCGGGCGAGCCGCGGTGGGTGGTGAGTTCGCGCAGCACCGCGCGGGGCACCTGGGCCGGGGGGAGGAGGCGGGTGCTGGTGATCGCCCGGGCCAGCGCGCGCTCGCTGTAGCGCTCGCCGCCGGGGGACACCGCGTCGTACACGCCGTCGCTGACGAACAGCAGCCGGTCCCCGCTCTCCAGGTGGAGGTGCTGGGTGGTGTAGAGGGTGTCCTCGAACATGCCCAGCGGCAGCTGCGGTTCGAGTTCGACCGGCTCGACCTTGCCGCCGCGCAGCCGCCACACCTTGGGCGAGCCGGCGTCGATGACCTCGACGTCGCCGGTGGCCAGTTCGAACCGCATCAGGAGCGCCGCGAGGTGCACCCGGCCGCGGTAGTGGCCGTAGACCGCCTGGTCCCCGAGGAACGCCTGGTCGGCCAGTGACAGGTCCGCGCGCCGGCCGTTGCGCAGCGCGTGCACCGCGAGGCTGGTGAGCAGCGCCGCCTCCACGCCCTCGCCCATGCCGTTGGTGACCGTGAGGGTCAGGTGCCCGGCGGACGCGGACCAGTCGAAGTTGTCGCCGTGGATGGCGTACGCGGGCTCCAGGCCGCCGCCGATGTCGTATTCCGGGCGGGAGCAGGAGCGGGCCGGCAGCAGCTCCCACTGCATCTCGGCGGCGAGGGTGAGCCGGTCGGCGCGGCGGGCTTGCAGGTAGAGGTCGGTGTCCCGCTCGGCGACCACGATCTCGTGCCCCAACACCTCGGCCAGCTCAGCCAGTTCCGGCTCCGCGGCCGGGTCGTACCCGCCCTCGGCGAACCGTGCCGACAGCACCCCGATCCGGTCGCCGCGCACGCTGATCGGCAGGTGGGCGGTGAGCTCGCCGGTGCGCGGATCGGTCTCGGTGTGCACGCGCTGGGCGCCGAAGGCCCGTCCGGCGGCGCTGGAGTGGATCGGCGCGGGCTCCGCCGTATCAGGGGCCCCGTCCACGGGTTGCAGTATGGTCAGAGCGTAGTCGGCCATGAGCAGGTCGACGTCGACGGCCGCGTAGTGCGTGATGAGCGCGCCCCTGGCCGCCGCGAGGAGAGCATGGGGTGCGGCGCCGCGCAGCTCGCGTTCCGCAGCCGTGAATCTGTCCACCGGTCGATTACCACCTGTTCGAGAGTATGGAAGCCAAAAAGGAGGGGAAAGACGCTTTATGCCTCGGCGACTGACAAGGCAGTTGGGAAGTGCCACAGTTGAGGGCATGCGCTCCGGGATCTCCTCCAGTCGGGACCGGGACGCCGCCGCTCAAGCCGCCCGCGAGGTGATCGAGCTACTCGAGGTGCTCTGGACCCAGGACCGGGACATGACCTCGACCGCACCGGTCTCCTGGTCGCAGCTCAAGGTGCTCTATGTGCTGGACCGCGACCGGGGGATCAATCTGCGCACCCTCGGCGAGCTGCTGGGCTCCGCGCCGTCGTCGGTCAGCCGGATGTGCGACCGGCTGCACGCGCTGGGCTTCATCGAGCGCTCGCTCAGCTCCGCCAGCCGCCGCGAGCTCGAACTGCGCCTGTCGGTGCGCGGGGAGAGCTACCTCGCCGAGCTCAGGGCCCGCCGCGAGACGTCCTTGCTGCACATCATCTCCGCCATGCCGCCGGCCGAACGGGTCGCGCTGGTGGAGGGCCTGAGCGGTTTCCGTTCCGCGATGGCCGACCTCGCCCCGCGCGAGGACACCCCTCCGGAGACCGGGTCCGTCGAGTCCGCGTAGGCCGAGTCGCAGGCGGCGCCGAGCGCCCTCCGCCCGCGTCGGGGCGGCCGGTCGGGCCACGGGTCGAAGCGCCACTTGTCACCTGCCTTCCGTGCTGCATACCGTCGTCTACCCGGATACCGAAAGATGCCACGCCTGTACGAGCGCGCGCCGAGCCGAACGGCGGTGCGCGCCGCACCACGCCAGGGTGTTCTCGCAAGACATGGTTGTCAAATGGCAAATGTTGTACGCGCGCAAAGATCGACATCGGTGATCGTCGGGGGTGGCGGCGCGGGGGTCGCAGACGGCCGGCGGCCGGCAGCCTGGGCGGAGGCTGCCGGCCGCCGGATGGAGACCTGGAGAGGGACCCGGAGGGTCAGGGGCGGGTCAGGGCGTGGTGGTGAAGTCGTCGAAGTCGACCTCGCCCGTCGTGCCCGCGGCGTGCGAGGTCGCGGTCAGGCCGACGTCCTGGGTCGCGGCGGCGGTCGGCACGCTGATGGTGCCGACCAGGTGCCAGGTGCTGCCGTCGGTGGAGTAGTAGCCGCTGTAGGTGGTGCCGTCGCGGACGAGCTTCAGCCACGAGGGGTAGACCGCGGTGCCCACCGAGTCCTGGGAGTCGAGCTTGCCGTCGCCGTCGGAGTCCCAGTCGAGCAGGTAGCCGTTGCCCGGGGTGGCGACCAGCGCCACGTAGCCCGGTGAGGTGTCGGACTGCGTGATGTCGTTGCGCACCATGATCCCGGCCTTGGCCCACACGTCGGTGTCCGCCTGGGCGTCGATCTTCACGGTGGTCGTGGAGCCGTCGTGCTCGGCGCCCGGCAGGTAGATCGTGCCGTACTCGTTGGTGCCGTTGTACAGGTCGGCGCCCTGGGCGCTGATGCCGAGCCGGCTGCCGGACTGGCTGAAGGACGCCGTGGTGGAGGCGAAGGTCCGGTAGGGCGCCGCCACCGGGTGGTTGACGGTCACGGTGTCCCCGACCGCCGGGTGCGCGGTGCCGGAACGGTCGCGGTAGGAGGCCGTCGCCTGGAACGCGCTCGCCGCGAACAACTCGTCCGACGGCTTGAGCGTGACGGTGTACGTGGCCCGCAGCGCGTGCCCGGCGCCCAGGACACGGGCCTTGGTGGGCGAGTGCGTGGTGATCGTCGCGCCATCCGGCCCGGTCAGCTCCAGCGCGGCGTCCGTGACGGGGCGCGAGCCGTTGTCGGACAGGGCCGCGGTGACCGTACGGGTGGTGCTGTCGCTCGCGGCCGGCGCCCAGTCGAGCGCCAGCGTCACCGACGGGGCGGCGGACCCCGGGACGTGCCGGGTCGGGTGGACCCGGAACAGCTCCACGCCGTGCGGCGGCACGTCCGCCGCGATCCGGCCGGCCGACTCGGTGGTGCGGTGGCCCCACAGGTCGGTGAGGGCGTAGTCGCGGGCGCCGGGCAGCCCGAGCGCCTTCGCGGTGGTGGCGACCTCGCGCGGTGTGGAGCCGGTGTTGAACAGGCCGACGATCGCGTCGCGGTTCGGCTCGTTCTTGGCGAACACCTGGCTGTCGGCGCCGTCCGAGATCCGCCGCGCGTCGATGCCGTCCTGGTCGACCGCGAGGACGTCGGTGTTCTTCAGCATGGCCAGGTCGGTCGGGTCGAGGTGGGTCAGGTCGCTGCCGAGCATCAGCGGTGAGGCGGCCAGCGACCACAGGCTCATCTGGGTACGCCGCTCGTCCGGGGTCAGCCCGTCGTTCGCGCCGTTGCCGATCTCCAGCGAGTCGTAGTCGTTGTAGCCGCCGGGGCCGCCGTACGGTGCCCAGTCCGCGACCTGGTCGAAGCGGGAGGCGAGCGAGGGCCAGGTGGTCAGCGGGTAGCTGCTGCCGTTCGGGCCGCAGTAGCACTCGATGTCGCCGCCGGTCCGCCAGCCGTCCGACAACTGCTGCCAGGCGGCCGTGTTGGTGATGTCCAGGCTGTTGGACAGCTCCAGGTGGATGGGCCGCCCGGTCTGCTTCAGCGCCTGCGACCAGGCGCGGACGTCCGCGATGTCCGGGGTGCCGACCCCGTCGATCTTCAGGTAGTCGATGCCCCACCCGGCGAACTGGTCGGCCCAGGAGTCGGTGAACGCCTGCGCGCCCGGCTTGGTGTAGTCGATGCCGACCATGCCGCCGCAGTTGTAGTTGTTCTCGGCGGCGGTGGTGGCGATGTCGTCCGCGTGGTAGCCGGTGCCCTCGATCGCGGTGTTCCGCGCGACGGCCTGCTTCGAGATGCCCGGGGTGACGTAGAGCCCGAACTTCAGGCCGAGCGAGTGGACGTAGTCGGCGACGACCTGGATGCCGTTCTCGTCGCCGCGCGGCGGGAACTTCGCCGGGTCGGTGACCCAGCGGCCGTACGCGTCGACGTCGGGGCCCTGGCTGCCCGGGCACTGCTGCCAGAAGTCGTCCATGTTGACGTAGACGTAGCCGTCCTTCGCCAGGCCGGTGTCCTTGAGCGCCCTGGCCTGTGCCTCGATGGTGCTCGCGGTCGGGTTCTTCCGTACGAAGCTCCAACTGCTCCAGCCGAGTACGGGTTTCGCCGCCGCGGTGCCGGCCGCGGCGGGAGCGGTGGCCGGGGCCGAGCCCGGGCTCGCGGCCTGTGCGGCCGGTCCGCCGGCCGCGGTGGTGCCGGCGGCGAGCAGCAGCGCTCCGGCGAACGCGGCCAGCGCGCCTCTGATCGGTTTCCTCATGGGGGACTTCCTCCGTCGCAGCGCCCTGACAGCGCGAGAGGGGTGGGTGATGGCCCGGGCCCTGTCCGCGCGACCCCGGGCCGTCGGCCTGGGAGCGGCCGGCGCCATGGGTCGGGCAGGGTCCGGGTACGGAGAAGGCTGCGGGGGCGTGTGACGCGGCACACCGCGCTCTTCTCCCCGTCCCGGAGAAGGGCCGGCGGACCAGCCAGAGCACACTCGGCCACCCGTCGCCGTACGACGCCCGATCGCACCACAAACGCTCAAAGATCCCCGTGTTGACCGGGTTTGAGCGCACACGATCAAACGTTCAGCAACAGATAGCACCATGGGCGCCCACTGTGTCAAGGCTCACGTCGCACCCCGTGAGACGGCACCCTGCCCGGCAGGAGGGCGCCCTACGGGGGCGCGGGGAACTTCGCGGCCGGCCGAGGACGGGGTGCGCCGGGCCCGCCCGCCCGGCCCCCGCGGGGCACCTGATCGGCCTCCGGCGGGAACTCGGCAAGGCATACTCGGTGTGCGGGCCCGTCGGGCCCGTGAGCAGCGGAGGTGCGCGATGGTGTCGTCGTCGGGGCAGGAGCCGGCGCGGAGGGTCACGATCCATGACGTGGCCCGATCAGCAGGGGTCTCCCGGCAGACGGTGTCACGCGCGCTGAACGGCAAGGACGAGATCGACCGCTCCACCAAGCAGCGGGTGCTCGACGCCGCCCGCGAGCTCGGCTACCGGCCGAGCCGGTTCGCCCGGGGCCTGGTCCGGCAGGACACCACCACGATCGGGCTGGTCATCCCGGACCTGCGCAACCCGTTCTTCACCGAGGTCGCCGCCTCCGCACTGGAGGCCGCCCGCGCCTGCGGCTGGCACGTGGTCGTATACGACACCGCCGACCGCCGCGAGGAGGAGATCGGCACCCTCCAGGTGATCGGCTCGCAGGTGGACGGGGTGGTCGGCTACTTCAGCTGCACCGAGGACGAGCTCGACCGGTACACCCGCGGCATGCCCATGGTGCTGATCGACCGCGACCGCCCGACCGAGCGGTTCAGCTGCATCCGGATCGACGGCGAGGAAGGCGTGCACGCCGCGATCGCGCACCTGGTCGCCCAGGGCCACACCCGGATCGGCATGCTCGACCACATCGGCCGCGCCGAACCGAGCCTGCGCCGCGCCTGGTTCACCGCCGCCGCGCTGGCGCACGGCGTCGACCCGGGCCGGGTGGCCGGCGCCGCCCAGTCGGCCGACGGCGGCGGGGCGGGCCTGCGGGACCTGCTCGCCGCCCATCCGGAGATCACCGCGGTCTTCACGTTCAACGACATCGTCGCCGTCGGGGCGCTGCGCGAGGCGCGCCGGCTCGGCCTCGACGTGCCGGGCGAACTGGCCGTGATCGGCTTCGACGGGTTGCAGTTCGGCGCGCTGATGGAGCCCCCGCTGTCCAGCGTGGCGCTCGACACGCGCCGGCTGGGAGCGCTCGCCGTCGAGCAGGTCAGAAGGCGTCTGACCGGCGCAGATCCGCTGCCGCCCGAGGACCTGGTGGTCCGGGCCGAGCTGCGGCTGAGCGGCTCCGCGTAACCTGAACGACTTGGGATTGACCCGTATGTCTTGACATTCGACATGAACGAAGCGCAGACTTCCGGCAATTCACCAGTCCCGTGAACGCTCCCGGGAACGTTCACGGAACAGCCCGTCCGATCGCTCGGCGAAGCCGCCGCCCCGGCCCCGCCGACCTGAGCATTCCAACCAGAAGGCAAGCCTGCCTTGAGGTGTCAACGTCGACCTGTCCAGCACTGGAGCTGGACACCCTGGAAGGAAACCATGAGAAACACCGCCTCGCGCGTCCGCCTTGCCGCCGCCGCCGTCACCGCGGTGGCAAGCATCGCCGCGCTCGCCGGCTGCTCGTCGTCCAGCCACTCGGGCGGCTCGTCGGCCGCCTCGGCCTGCGCACCCGCGAAGGGCAAGGTCACCCTCCAGTACTGGAACACCGTTCCGGGCATGGACAAGGTCGTCGCTCTGTGGAACAAGCAGAACCCGGACATCCAGGTCCAGACGAAGGACATCTCGAACGACCAGTACGGCACGATCAGCAACTCCCTGAAGGCGGGCAACGCCCCCGACCTCGCCCAGGTCGGCTATGACGAGCTGCCGAACCTGCGCACCCAGAACGCCTTCGTCGACGCCTCCAAGTGCGGCACCGCCACCGCCGACAAGTCGAAGTTCGTGCCGTGGACCTGGTCGCAGACCAGCTTCGGGGGCACCGGCGTCTTCGCCCTCCCGCAGGACACCGGCCCGATGGCGCTCTACGTGCGCTCCGACCTGTTCACCAAGTACCACCTGCCGGTCCCTACCACCTGGGACGAGTACGCGGCCGACGCGCAGAAGCTGCACGCCGCCGACAAGAACATCAGCATGACGTTCTTCGACCCCAACAACGCCGAGTGGTTCAACGGCCTGCTGTGGCAGAACAGCGCCAAGATGTACTCCTACAGCGACAACAAGTGGCAGGTCAGCGTCGACTCGGCGAAGAGCAAGCAGGTCGCCGACTACTGGCAGAAGCTGATCGACGCCAAGGAGGTCCGCACCGACCTCGCCAACGGCTCGACCCAGATGTACGCGGCCTACCAGAAGGACCAGATCGCCAGCTACGTCGGCGCCGCCTGGGGCTACAGCATGTTCCGCGACAACCTGCCCAAGCAGGCCGGCAAGTGGTCGATCGTCCCGATGCCGACGTGGGGCACCAACGCCTCGTCCGGCGACTGGGGCGGCTCCACCGTCGCGTTCATGAAGGGCAGCACGCACCTGTACGAGTCGGTGAAGTTCAACACCTGGCTCAACACCGACCCGCAGGCGCTGGCGCTGGAGAACAAGCTCGGCGGCCTCTACCCGGCGGCCACCGCCGGCCTGAAGATGCCGTCGCTGTCCCAGGGCGTGCCCTACTACAACAACGAGAAGATCTTCGACGTCTTCGCCGAGTCGTCCAAGAACATCGACACCGACTTCTCGTGGGGCCCGACGCAGAAGACCGTGAACCTGAGCCTGCAGGACGCGATGGCCAAGGCCGCCGCCGGCAAGGGCACCCTCAGCGGTGCGCTGTCCACCGCCCAGGCCAAGGCGCTCAGCTCGATGAAGGACCTGGCCATCCCGGCCGAGTCCGGCAAGTGACCCCAGCATGACTGACACCGAAACCCGCGCACGGCGCGTGGTAGCGGCGCCCGATGCCCCCCGCCGCCGCCGTCGCTCCGGCGGCGGCCCGCGGGCGGGCACCATCGCCGCCTTCCTGACGCCGTTCTTCCTCCCGTTCGTGCTCTTCTACCTGGTGCCGGTGGGCTACGCCCTCTGGCAGAGCTTCCGGGTGGTGCGCCGGAGCGGCGGCCAGTACGGCACGTCGTACACCACCTTCGGCGGCTTCCACCAGTACGCGCAGGTGCTGCACAACACCGAGTTCTGGTCCAGCATCGGGCGCATAGGGCTCTTCGGCATCGTGCAGGTGCCGGTCATGCTGTTCGTCGCGCTGATCATGGCGCTGCTGCTGGACACCCCGCTGCTGAAGGTCAAGGCGTTCTTCCGGATCTCGGCGTTCATGCCCTACGCCGTGCCCGGCGTGATCGCCGCGATCATGTGGTCGTACCTGTACTCGCCGCAGCTCAGCCCGGTGGTCGACCTGCTCGGCCACCTCGGGCTGCACCCGGACTTCCTCGGGCCGGGCGCGGTGCTGTGGTCCACGGCGAACGTCTCCACCTGGCTGTGGACCGGCTACAACATGCTGATCATGTTCTCCGCGCTCCAGGCCATCCCGCAGGAGACCTACGAGGCCGCGAAGCTCGACGGCGCGAACAACTGGACCATCGCCTGGCGGATCAAGGTCCCGATCATCGCGCCCTCGATCGTGCTGACCACGGTGTTCTCGATCATCGGCACGCTCCAGCTCTACGCGGAGCCGGCCGTGCTGCGGCAGATCTCCTCGAACATCTCCAGCACGTTCACCCCGAACATGCTCGCCTACGCGGTGGCCTCCGGGAACAACTACCAGCAGGCAGCGGCGATCTCCGTGGTCATCGCCGTCATCACCTTCGTGTTGAGCTTCGGGTTCATGCGACTGACCTCGAAGAAGGCCGGACTGTGAGCAATCTTCACCAGGGCCGCCGGTCCGCCGCCTCCCGAGAGAGCCTCGCCAGCCGCACGGCGGTCATGGCGCTGATGCTCCTGCTGACCATCTACTTCCTGCTGCCGGTCTACTTCCTGATCGTCGCGGCCACCAAGCCCCAGGGCGACCTCGCCTCCACCAACGGCCTGGCGTTCTCGCACTTCAACCTCTTCAGCAACCTGCACACGCTGTTCAGCCGCAGCGACGGCATCTTCCTGAAGTGGGCGCTCAACAGCGTGATCTACGCGGTGGTCGGCGCGGGCGTCGGCACCCTGATCTCCGCGCTGTGCGGCTACGCGCTCGCGAAGTTCCAGTTCCGCGGCAAGGAGTTCCTCTTCTCCGTCGTGCTCGGCGGGGTCCTGGTGCCCACCACCGCGCTCGCCCTGCCGCTGTTCCTGCTCTTCTCCTCGACGGGGATGGTCAACACCTACTGGGCGGTGTTCCTGCCGAGCATCGTCAGCCCCTTCGGCGTCTACCTGGCCCGGATCTTCGCCTCCGCGGCGGTGCCGGAGGAGTTGCTGGAGTCGGCCCGGCTGGACGGCGCGGGCGAGTTCCGCACCTTCTTCTCGGTGGCCTCCCGGCTGATGGCGCCCTCGCTGGTGACGATCTTCCTCTTCCAGTTCGTCGCCATCTGGAACAACTTCTTCCTGCCGATGGTGATGCTCCAGAAGGAGTCGCTCTTCCCGGTCACGCTCGGCCTGTTCGAGTGGAACGGGCAGACCGCCCGGGCGCCCCTGCTCCAGGAGTCGGTGATCACCGGCTCGCTGGTCTCGATCGTGCCCGTGATCATCGTCTTCATCCTGCTCCAGCGGTTCTGGCGCACCGGGCTCGCCGCCGGATCGCTGAAATGACCTGCGGGCGGGCCGGTTCACCGATCCCGACCGGCCCGCCCGCAGCACCACCTCACGCAGCACCGCCTCACCCAGCGCTGCCTCACCCAGCACCGCCGTAGCACCACCCCTGCCGCGGCACCGCGGCACCGCCACCGCAGCACCATCGTTCGCCCACCGCGCCCGCCCGCGGGCACCACCACCCTCCCGTGTCCGCCCGCCTCGCCCGGGCCCGCCCACAGAAGGTCGCCGACCCATGCCCCAATCCGCCGTCTTCGTCCCGCACTTCCACTGGGACCGGGAGTGGTACGAGCCCTTCCAGGTCTTCCGGCACCGCCTGGTGACCGCACTCGACACCGTGCTGGACACCGCCGACGCGCACCCGGAGTTCCGGTTCACCGTCGACGGGCAGATGGCCGCGGTCGAGGACTACCTGGAGATGCGGCCGGAGAACCGCGACCGCCTCGCCGCCCTCGTCGCCGAGGGCCGGCTCGCCGTCGGCCCGTGGCTGATCCTGCTCGACGAGTTCCTCTGCTCGGGCGAGACCATCGTGCGCAACCTGCGGATGGGCTGGGCCGCGGCGGAGCGGCTCGGCGGCGCCATGCCGATCGGGTACCTGCCCGACATGTTCGGCCACGTGGCGCAGATGCCGCAGATCCTGGCCCGCGCCGGGTTCGCGCACGCCGCGCTGTGGCGGGGCGTGCCCGGGACCGTCGACGGCCACGCCTTCCGCTGGCAGGCCCCCGACGGCTCCGAGGTCAGGACCGAGTTCCTCTTCGACGGCTACGACAACGGCCTCGACGTGCTGCTGGTGCCCGAGGACATCCGCCGCGCGCTCGCCGACTACGCCGAGATGACCGCCGGCCGCTGGGGCGGCGACCCGCTGCTCGCCATGGCGGGCACCGACCACAGCGCGCCCGACCCGCGGCTCACCGAGTGGCTGCGGCGCGCCTCCAGCGACGAGCGCCCGATCACCCTGGCCACGCTCGACGAGTACCTCCGCGGCCATGTCCGCGACGAGCCGACCGCCGTCGTCACCGGCGAGCTGCGCAGCCATGTGCGCGGCAACATCCTGCCGGGCGTGCTCTCGGTCCGGCTCGGCCTCAAGCAGCGGATGGCCGCCGCCGAGCGCACCGTCGACCACGCCGAACGAGCCGGCGCCCTGTGGTCCGGGCGCGACGACGCGCCGTTCCTGGAGCTGGCCTGGCACAAGATCATCGAGTCCACGGCGCACGACTCGGTCGTCGGCTCCGGCACCGACGAGACCTGCGACCAGGTCGACGCCCGGCTCGCCGAGGCGGCGCAGGCCGCACGCGCGGTACGGGACGCGGCCCTGGCCGAGCCCGCCGCCGCGGTGCCCGGCGACGCCCACCTGGTCGGCAACACGCTGCCGTTCGCCCGTACCGCCCACATCGAGGTGGACGTGGCGGCGCCCGCCGAGGGCGGCGCATTGGCCGCGACCGCCGCCGACGGCTCGCTGCACCCCGTGCAGCTGATCTCCCAGGCGCCGACCGTGCTCAGCGACGAGGTGATGGACGCCTCCCAGGTCGAGCGGGTGCTGCGCCGTATCCACCGCCGCGAGCTGTTCGGCCGGCAGATCGACAGCTACGAACTCACCCCCGGCAGGCTCGTCTTCCACCTCGCCGAGGTGCCGACGTCCGGCCCGTTCGACCTGCTGATCCTGCGCCGCCAGGTCGCCGAGGCCGCGGCCGCGCACCCGGGGGAGTGGCAGGTGCTGACCCTGGAGGAGGCCCGCGCCACCGCCCTGGTGCCGGTGCACGTGCCCGCCTCGGGCCTGGCGAGCGTGCGCGTCACTCCCGCCGAGCAGGCCCCCGAGTACGCCCCCGGCTCCGGCTTCACCCCGGCCACCGCCGCCGGCCGCGCCCTGGCGAACGGCCTGGTCGACGTGGAGGTCCGCGCCGACGGCACGGTCGACGTCACCGGCGCCGACGGCACCGTGCTGCGCGGCCTGGGCCGGCTGGTCGACGGCGGTGACCGCGGCGACAGCTACAACTACGGGCCCCCGGCCGGCGACGTGCTGGTCGAGGAGCCCGCCGAGGTCGCCGTGGAGGTCCTGGAGGACGGCCCGCTGCGGGCGCGCACCAGGATCACCCGGGTCTACCACTGGCCCGCCGCCCTCACCGAGGACCGCGACGTGCGCAGCGCGCAGACCGTGGCGACCCCGGTCGAGACCGTGGTGGAGCTGCGGGCCGGCGAGCCGTTCGTACGGATCTCGCTGTCCTTCCTCAACCGCTCCGCCGACCACCGGCTGCGCTTCCACGCACCCCTGCCCGAGCCCGTCGCCGGCTCCGCGTCCGCCGGGCAGTTCGCCGTCACCCCGCGCGGGCTCACCGCCGAGGGCGGCTGGGGCGAGCACCCGCTGCCGACCTACCCGGCCGGCCAGTTCGTCACCGCCGGCCCGGTCACCGTGCTGGTCGACCACTCCGCGGAGTACGAGGTCGTCGGCGACGGCACGGAACTCGCCGTCACCCTGCTGCGGGCGGTCGGCTCGATCAGCGTCAACATCCACCCCTACCGCGACGAGCCCGCGGCGAGCGAGATCCCCGCGCCGGGCGCGCAGGACCTCGGGCTGCGG
The DNA here is from genome assembly GCF_040702025.1 of Streptomyces sp. NPDC088194. Classification (NCBI taxonomy): domain Bacteria; kingdom Bacillati; phylum Actinomycetota; class Actinomycetes; order Kitasatosporales; family Streptomycetaceae; genus Streptomyces; species Streptomyces sp. NPDC088194. Next base: position 49,209 of record NZ_JBFBIV010000062.1, read on the forward strand.
ATCGCGCACCGGCTCGCGGTGCTGCCCTCGGCCGGCGGCTGGCAGGCGGCCGGCGCGGTCGGCGCGGCCGAACTCTTCCGCAACGACGTGCTGGTGGCCCGCGGCACCGCCCCCGCGGGCGGCGCCCTGCCCCCGGACACCGAGGGCATCCGGGTCGACGGCCCCGACGTGCTCGTCTCGGCGGTCCGCCGGGTCGCCGCCGCGGACGGCGGGACCGGCACCGAGGTCCGGCTGACCGCCATGAGCGACACCGGGGCCCGGGCCCGCGTGACGGGCGCGTTCACCGAGGCGGCCACCGTCGACCTGCTCGGCCGGCCGCTGTCCGCCCAGCCGGCCGACGGCGCCCTCGACCTGACCCTGAGCGGCTGGGAGATCCGCACGGTCGTCCTGCGATAAGCAGCGGCAAGGAGCCCCCCGCACAGCCCTTTACGAGAAAGAGTCGTGACCCCGTGTCCTCCTCTCGCACCGCCCCCGAAGACACCGCGTACGTGGCCGACCCCGCGCCGGGGCACGGTGCCCTGCGCCCCGCGCGCTCCTGGCTGCACTCCGACGCCCCGGCCCTGAGCCTGAACGGGCCGTGGCGGTTCCGGCTGTCGCCGACCGCGCGGGTCGCGGCGGACTTCGCGGCCGGCGCCTTCGACGACGGCGGCTGGGACACCATCCCGGTGCCCTCCCACTGGGTGCTCCAGGGCGACGGGGCCTACGGGCGGCCGCACTACACCAACGTGCAGTTCCCGTTCCCGATCGACCCGCCCCACGTGCCGGACGAGAACCCGACCGGCGACTACCGCCGCCGCTTCACGGTGCCGGCCGAGTGGGCCGGCGCCGAGCGGGTGGTGCTGCGGTTCGACGGGGTCGAGTCGCTGTTCCGGGTCTGGGTGAACGGCGAGGAGGTCGGCGCCGCGAGCGGCAGCCGGCTGGCCCACGAGTTCGACGTGACCGCGGCCGTGCGGCCGGGCGACAACGTCGTGGCGGTGCGGGTGCACCAGTGGTCGGCGGCCAGCTACGTCGAGGACCAGGACCAGTGGTGGCTGCCGGGCATCTTCCGCGACGTCACCCTGCACGCCCGCCCGGCCGGCGGCATCGAGGACGTCTGGCTGCGGACCGGCTTCGCGGCCGGCCGGGGCGGCATCGACCCCGAGATCACCGCGGACCCGGCGGCCTTCCCGGTCACCCTGCGGGTGCCCGAACTCGGCATCGAGGAGGTCTGGGCCACCCCGGCCGACGTCGCGCCGCTGGACGCGGGCGCGGTGCAGCCCTGGACGGCCGAGCAACCGCGGCTGTACGAGGCGACGGTGACCAGCGCCGCCGAGACGGTCACCGTGCGGCTGGGCTTCCGCACGGTCGAGATCCGCGGCGACCGCTTCCTCGTCAACGGCCGCCGGGTGGTCTTCCACGGCATGAACCGCCACGAGGCCCACCCCGAGCGCGGCCGGGTCTTCGACGAGGAGCACGCCCGCGCCGACCTGGCCCGGATGAAGCGGTTCAACGTGAACGCGATCCGCACCAGCCACTACCCGCCGCACCCCCGGCTGCTCGACCTCGCCGACGAACTCGGCTTCTGGGTGGTGCTCGAATGCGACCTGGAGACCCACGGCTTCGACGCGGTGGGCTGGACCGGAAACCCGAGTGACGACCCGGCCTGGCGCGAGGCGTACCTCGACCGCGTCGAGCGCACCGTCGAGCGCGACAAGAACCACCCCAGCATCGTCATGTGGTCCCTCGGCAACGAAGCGGGCAGCGGCGACAACCTCGCCGCCATGTCCGCGTGGGTGCACGCCCGCGACAGCGGCAGGCCGGTCCACTACGAGGGCGACTACACCGGCGACTACACCGACGTCTACTCGCGGATGTACGCCTCGGTGCGCGAGAGCGAGCAGATCGGCACCGACGGCTCGCGCGCACCCCTGCTCGGCTGCACCCCCGCGCAGGGCGCCCGGCAGCGCACCAAGCCGTTCGTGCTGTGCGAGTACGCCCACGCGATGGGCAACGGACCCGGCGGGCTCGACGCGTACGAGGAACTGACCCGCACCCACCCGCGGCTGCACGGCGGCTTCGTGTGGGAGTGGCGTGACCACGGCATCGCCGCCACCGCCCCCGACGGCACGCCCTTCTTCGCCTACGGCGGCGACTTCGGCGAGGTCGTGCACGACGGCAACTTCGTGATGGACGGCATGCTGCTCAGCGACGACGTGCCGACGCCGAGCCTGCACGAGTTCAAGGCCGTCGTGCAGCCGGTGCGGTTCACCTTCGCCGACGGCGTGGTGGAGATCGCCAACCAGCGCCACTCGGCCGATACTTCCGACCTGCGCCTTTGCTGGCGGGTCGAGCACGACGGGGCGGTGGTGGCCGACGGCGTGCTGGAGGCGCCGGTGGTGGCGGCGGGCGGCACGGCCGTGCTGCCGCTGCCGCCGATACCCGTCGCGGCGGACGCCGAGACCTGGTTCACCGTCGACGCGGTACTGGCGTCCGCGACCGCCTGGGCCGATGCGGGCCACGTGGTGGCGAGCGCCCAACTGGACCGCTCCGCACCCCGACCCGTGCCCGCCGCGCGGGCCCGCGGCGACTGGCGGCCCGCCGAAGGCACCCTGGCGCTCGGTGTCGCCGAGTTCGCCGGCGGCTCCCTGGTGCGCTTGGCCGGCCGGCCCGTCACGGGCCCGCGGCTGGAGCTGTTCCGGGCGCCGACCGACAACGACGAGGGCGCCGAGGTCGACCCGGACGCCGACGCGAACGTCGCCGGGGCCTCCCACGCCGCGCTGTGGCGCCGCGACGGCCTCGACCGGCTGACCACGCGGCGGATGTCCGTGGAGTGCGCCGACGGCGCGCTGCGCACGGTCGACCGGGTCTCGGCGGCGAACTCGGGGCGGTGGGTGACGGTCGAGTCCGTCTGGTCGCTGGACGGTGACGCGCTCGAACTGCGGGTGGAGGCGACGCCGTCGCGCGGCTGGTCCACGGTCTGGCCGCGGATCGGCATCCACCTCGAACTGCCCGACGGGGAGCGCCCGGTGGACGGCGTCGAGTGGTTCGGCACCGGCCCGCTGGAGTCCTACCCGGACAGCATGCGTGCCGCCCGCACCGGCCGGTTCGCCGCGGGTGTCGCGGAGTGGGGGGTGCCGTACGCGCGCCCCCAGGAGAGCGGACACCGCTCCGCCCTGCGGGAGTTGACGCTGACCAGCGGCGGCACCGGCGTACTGGTCGTCACCGCGCTGCCCGACACGCGCGGACGCCGGCCCGGCTTCACCCTGAGCCGGCACACCCCGCAGCAGATCGCCCGCGCCGGGCACCCCTTCGAGCTGCCCGCCGGCACGGCGAGCCACCTGATCGTGGACGCCGCCCAGCACGGTCTCGGCTCGCGGGCCTGCGGTCCCGACGTGGCGCCGGAGTTCGCGCTGCGCCCGGAGGCCCGCACCCTCAGGCTGCGGCTGCGGGCGGTCTGACGGGTGGTCGGCACCCGCTGCCGCCCGGTCCGCCCCCGCGCCCGGCACGGCGTCAACTC
>NZ_JBFBIV010000063.1:0-51365 GCF_040702025.1 Streptomyces sp. NPDC088194
GGCGGGCGTGGGGGGTGGGGGGGGGGGGCCCCGGGCCGCCCCGGCCGCCCCCCGCCCACGTTCTCACCGGTCAGGCGCAGGGCAGGGCAGCCCCGGCCGCCGGGGAACCTGTCGCCTGGCCGGGAAGTTCCTGTCACCGTTCGGTGAAACTCCGCCGGAAGGATGGTGCGTGCCCGATACACCCAGCAGCGCAAGCGACTTGAGGTCCCCATGCCGATCAGCCCCCGACGTTCCGCCGTCGCCGCCGCCGTCCTCGCCGCGGCCTGCGCCCTCACGCTCTCCGCGTGCGGGTCGTCCGACGGAACGTCGAACGCCTCGGCGTCGAACTCCGCGAGCCAGCAGGGCGCACCCGACGACGGAACCACCCTCTCGCCTTCCGGCAACGACGGCAGCAGTGCCACCCAGGACCCGGCGGCGGCCACCACGGCACCGGGGACGGCCACAACGGCGCCCGCGGGCGCGCCCGCCGGCAAGTCGTCGGGGACACCCCGGTGCCACACGGCGGACCTGACGCTCTCGTTCGAGACGGGCGGGGACGCGGCGCCGGACACGACCTCGGACGCCCAGCAGACCGCCGGGATATCGGTGCACAACCGCAGCAGCCACGCCTGCCAGGTCGGCGGCTTCCCTGGCCTGGACCTCAACGGCGGCTCCACGCACTGGTCGCTGTCCCGCCAGAGCAAGCACTACAGCGCGATCACGCTCGCCCCCGGCGACAACACCGACTTCCAGATCACCTTCCTCCCCGAGCTCAAGGGCAAGTGGACCCCGAAGTCGGTGACCGTCACGCCCCCCAACGAGACCACCAGCGTGACCCTCGCGTGGCCGTGGGGCCCGGTCCTCCTCCAGGACGGCGCCACGCACCCCGGCACGTACGTCGGCCCGATCGGCTAGCCGATCGCCCGGCCGGGGGAATTCCGGCGGGCGCGGACCGGTGGGCGGCGGATCGGTCGGTCAGGGCGCGGCGGTTCTGCGGGCCAACAGCACCGCTCCCGCCACCGGTTCCCCGGCGAACACCGTCAGGGGCAGGCCGTGCCGGGCCAGCAGTCCCGAGGCCACCCGCGTCGCGAGTGACGGCCGGCCCGCGATCACGCTGCCGCCCGCCACCACGCGTCGCGCGTCGGCGCCCCGCGCGAGCAGGTCGCCCACCAGGGAGACGAGATCGGCCGCGCCCTGGCGGAGGGCCGCGAGCGCCGCCGGGGACCCGGCCTCGGCGGCGTCGAAGACCGTGGGCGCCCAAGCAGCCCAGTGCCGCCCGGGAGTTCGCTGCATCAGCCCGACCACCTCGCGCAGCGAGCGGGCGCCGGACGCGGCGAGCAGCGCGGGCAGCAGCGGGTCGCCGCCCGTCGAGCCGGTACGGTTCTCCGTCTCGGACAGCGCCCGCACGGCGCAGCGCACGGTGCCCCAGGCCGAGCCGGGGTCACCGATCAACCACCCCCAGCCGCCCGCGTACAGCGAGTGCCCGCCGGCCACGTGCCGGGCCACCGCGATCGAGCCGGTGCCGACGACGAGGGCCGCGCACGGCCCGCCGTCGGGAACGGCCTCCGCGAGCAGGAACGCGTCGTTCACCACCCTTACGGGCACGCCGAGTTCGGCCTCGGTGGCGGCCCGAAGCTCGGCGCACTCCGCGTCCGAGTCGCAGCCGTGCGCCCCGATGCCCACGGCGGCCGGGGGCAGGCCCGTCACCTCCCTGATCCGCGCCGCGATCAGCAGCGCCTTGCCGCGCGCGTCCTCGTTGGTCCAGTCGCCCGCGGGGTGCGTGACGTCCTTGACGGTGCCGCCGTCCGTTGCCGCGAAGCGCAGCCGGGTCTTCGACCCGCCCGCGTCCACGCCGACGATGTACTTGGTTTCCACGTGTGCCCGGAGCTTTCCGTAACGTCCGTTGTCCGCCGACCCTGTTCGCCGCCGCGCCCGTCAACGGCCGCGCCGCGCCGCCTCGTAGAAGTCGAGGCAGGTGGCGAGGGTGGCGCGGGCGGTGCGCACCGTGGACTGCGGCGGCACGCCGTCGCGGACCGCCGCGAGGAGCACCTCCAGGGTGTCGAAGGTGTCCGCGGGCAGCTTGGCGAACGTCCACTCGCCGCCCTGCTCGGCGAAGCCGAAGGTGCCCGTCGCCGTGTCGTGGAAGACGGCGCCCCGCGATCCGACGAGGTGCGCGCGCGTGCTGGACGCGCCGGCCGGCGCGATCCAGGTGTCCTCCACGGTCACCACCGCGCCGCTCTCCAGGGTGAACACGGCGTGCCCGTAATCCTCCACGGGGAGGTCCGGGTGCGCGATGTTCGCGACGGTCCCGCGGACCTCGGCGACGGGTGAGCCGAACAGCGCCTGCATACGGTCCAGTTGGTAGACGGCGTGGTCGATCCATCCGCCGCCCGCGGTCCTCGCGGGGTCGGCCCACCAGCCGGGGCCGGCGGTGGAGCCGGGCCACGCGGTGGGCAGGCCGCTGTCCATGGCGAAGGTGCCGGCGCGCAGTTCCCCGAGCCGCCCCGATCCGACGAGTTCGGACAGCCGCCTGGCCAGCGGCGAGGTGTGGCGCGACTCGCTCGGCACGAACACGACGCCCGCCGCCTCGACCGCCTCGACCACCCGGTCCGCCTCCGGCAGCGTCATGGCCAGCGGCTTCACCGAGACGATGTGCTTGCCCGCGCGGGCCGCCGCCACGCACAGCTCGGGGCTCTGGTCGACGCTGGTGAAGCAGGCGATCGCGTCCACGTCGGGGTCGTCGAGGACGAAGGCCGGGTCGGTCGACGTGCGGGCGCAGCCGGTGAGTTCGGCGACGTGCGCCACGCGGGCCGGGTCGCGGTCCACGAGGGCGTGCAGGGAGACGGTCGGTTCTGCGGCGACCTTGCGGGCGAAGGGGATGCCCGCGTACCAGTGGTCGAAGCCGATGATGCCGATGCGGATGGGCGTGGTCATGCTGCTGGTTCCCCTGGTTCGGTAGGGAGTTGGGGGGGGCGGAGCGTCGTACGGACGTCAACGGGCTTCGCGATCAGGACGGATCGGGCACATGCCATAGCGGGCGTCCCCGTCAGGACGGATCAGGCACACGCCATAGCGCGCGTCCCCGTCAGGACGGATCAGGCACAGGCCGCAGCGCGCGTCCCCGTCAGGACGGACACCGCGGACGTGCTGCCGTCAGAACGTCGTCGTCAGGTCCACGAAGCGCTGCTCGCGGGCGGACACCTCGACGCCGATCATGATCTCCAGCGCGTGCCGGGCGTGCTCCGCGGTCAGGACGGGGGTGGCGCCGTCGAGCACCACGTCGGCGAGGTGGCCGACCAGCAGTGCCCTGCCGTACGTGGCGCGGCGGTCGTTGCGGGCGAGCGGCGCCGTCGGCTCCACCCAGCCGTCCACGCCGTCCGCGATGTCGGTCCGGTAGAACTCCAGGTCGGGGCCGTCCGGGCGGAGGATGTTGAGCACTCCCCGGCGGCCGAAGATCTCCACCTTGGGGCTCTTGGCGGCGTGGACGTTGAAGGTGCCGTCGACCACGGCGTACGTGGATTCGCCGAAGTCCAGCATGAACAGGCAGTTGTCCGGCGCGGTCACCGGCATCTCCAGGCCGCGGAACGGGCCGCCGCGCACGGTGCGGACCGGCTCGGTGATCCCGGCGAACGCGACGACCCGCCGGGCCGGGCCGAGGATGCCGGTGATCTCGTGGATGCCGTACACGCCCATGTCGAGCAGCGGGCCCGAACCCGCCCGGTAGAACCAGCTGGGGTCGGACGGCCACCCGTCCGGCCCGCCGCCGGGGCCGGCGTGCGAGCTGCGCACCCGGGCGAAGGCGACCTTGCCCAGGGCGCCCTCGCCGACCAGCCGGGCCGCGCGCTCGTACGGCTCGTAGAGCAGGTCGGGCGGTGCGCACACGATGACGCGGTCGCGCGCGCGGGCCAGCTCGATCAGCTCGTCGGCCTCCGCGAGGGTCGCGGCGAGCGGCTTCTCGCTCGCCAGGTGCTTCCCGCTCTCCAGGATGCGGCGGGAGGTCTCGGCGTGCACCGGGATCGGGGTGAGGTTCACGACCGCGTCGAGTTCGGCGCCGTCGAGCATCGCGTCGAGCGAGTCGTAGGCGGCCGGGATCGCGAACCGGTCGGCGACCGCGCGGGCCTGGTCGTGGGCGGTGTCGGCGATCGCCGCGACCTCGACGCGCCCCGCGTAGTGGTGGAGGTTCGGCAGCACTCCGTACGGCGCGGTGGCTATGCCGCCGCTGCCGAGGACACCGACGCGCAGGACGTCCGTCATCTCACCCTCATCTCCGTTACTGACAACTTTGTTTTCGGATACTAGGCATGCCACCCCCGCTCGCACCAGAGGGTGGCGTCGATTGCCCCAATTTCCCTCAATGCACGATTGGTCACCCAAGGAACGGCGCTTCTCATAACGAAACGATCACAGGCCGCGCGACCCCTTTCTATAAAGAAGGTTTCTGATACGTTCCTGGCAACCACACCGCAGGGCGAGAGAGAGCACTCATGGCCGTCAGAGGAACCCCGTCCTGGCTCGGGGACCAGAACGCCGCGACGGCCATGCGCCTGCTGCTCGACCACGGCCCCCTCAGCCGGAACGGCATCGGGGAGCGCAGTGGACTGTCCAAGCCGACCGCGGCCCAGATGATCGCCCGGCTGGAGGAGAAGGGCCTCATCGAGGTCGTCGGCGAGGAGTCGATCGGCCGGGGCCCGAGCGCCGCGCTCTACGGCGTGCAGAACGACCTCGCCTACGGTGTCGCGGTCAACGTCGACCAGGACGGCGTGCGTTCGACGCTCGTCGACCTGAAGGGCTCGGACCATCCGGTCGCCAGCGAGGCCGCCGCCGGCATGTCCGCCGACCGCAGCGCGGCCCGCGACGTGGCGGGCGCGGTGCTCAGCGCCTGCGAGTCGGCCGGCGTCGACCTCGCCGCCATCCGGCACGTCTGCGTCGGCGTACCCAGCAGCGTCGATCCCCGCTCGGACGAACTCAGCTCCGTGCAGGCGCTGCCGGGGTGGTCGCGCAAGAGCATCCGGCACCAGCTGGAGGCGGCGCTCGGCTGCGAGGTGCAGGTCGACAACGACGTGAACCTCGCGGCGGTGGCCGAACGCCGGGCCGCCGCCTTCGAACCGGACGCCACCGTCGCGCTGTTGTGGGTCGGCTACGGCATCGGCCTCGCGGTCGACGTCGCGGGCCGGGTCCTGCACGGCGCGTCCGGCGGCGCCGGCGAGATCGGCAACCTGCCGGTGCCGCGCGGCGTGCTCGACCCGGACACCGACGCGGTGGACCTCGAAACCCTGCTCGGGGCCGCCGGACTGGACCGGGTCGGCCGCGAGACCGGCTGCTCGGACCACGTCTTCGAGCAGGTGCTCGGCGGCGCCCCGCTGCCGGGACCGGTGCTGGAGGTGTACGCGCCCCGGCTGGCGCTGGGCGTCATCCCGGTGCTCGGGGTGCTCGATCCCGAACTCGTCGTGCTCGGCGGCCCGGTGGGGCGGTCGGGCGGCGCGCGACTGGCCGAACTGACCCGTACGGCCATCCGCAACCACACCCGCTGGGACCCGGCGGTACAGGTGACCCAGGTCGAGGACGACGCCGTGCTCGGCGGCGCGCGGGCCGTACTCGGCGAGCGGTTGCGCGAGGCGCTCATCGCCCGCGCGGGCGGCGCCGCCTCCGAGCAGGACAGGTCGCGGATCATCGCGGCCAAGCTCCGCGACATCAGCTGACCGCCGGCCCGGGAACCATCCGCCGGCGGCCCGCGCCCCACCACCACCCGTAAGGCACCCACCGCCCCACCGCCCCTCCTCCGCGTCTCCACCTCACCACCTCTCCACACCGCCGGACACCGCCGGCACCCGCACCCCGCGACTCGTCACCGGGCCGGCCCCGCCGCCCCGTTCCCACCCGTGCCCGCGTCCACTTCCCCGGCCGCGTCGTCCCCGACGCACCGGACCCGCGCCAGGACCCGCGCCCGGCCCCGCCCCGTACCCCCGTTGTCCCTGTCCCCATGCCCGCAACCCGTATCCCGTGCCCGACCCGTTCCCGTGTCAACGTCCGGCGCCCACGCCCGTGACCCGCGCCCGTATCGGAGGAGCGCACTCGACGACACGTCGCGCACTTCGGCAGGAAGGCTCTGCGATGAAATCGGCGATATCACCCCGCCCCGTACGGCGGCCACCGCGGCCGCACCGGCCAGGGCGGCCACGACGCCTCGGCACCGCGCTCGCCGCGCTGTCGGCCACCGCGGCCCTCAGCCTGACCGGCTGCGCGGTCGGCGGCGGGGACGGCCCCGTGGCGTCCACCCCGCCCGCCCATCTGTCCGGCACCGTGCAGCTCTGGCACCACTACTCGGGCCGCGAGGCCGAGGTGATCCAGTCCGTGGTGGACGACTTCGAGAAGAAGTACCCGGACGTCAAGGTGCACGTCCACAGCGGGCAGCAGGACACCAAGATCACCCAGGTGGTCTCGTCCGGCGGCGACGTCGACGCGATGATCACCAACGTCAACGCCACGCTCGGCACGGCCTGCAAGACGATGGCGGACCTCACGCCGTACATGCGGCGCGACGGCGTCAGCACCGCCGACTTCCAGGGCATCTTCGCCCAGGCCACCGCGTTCGACGGGCGCCGCTGCTCGCTGCCGACCACCTCCGACGTGTACGGGCTGTACTTCAACACCGCGCTGCTCGCCAAGGCCGGCTACACCCAGCCGCCGCGCACGCTGGAGCAGTTGGAGGACATGGCGCTGAAGCTCACCACGTACAACAGCGACGGCTCGATCAGGACCCTCGGCTTCAACCCGCTGGTGGGCTTCCAGCAGAACACCTCCGCCACCTTCGGCGGCACCGCCGGGGTGACCTGGATGAAGGACGGCGACTCGGCCGTCGCCTCCTCCCCGCAGTGGCGCCGGCTCATCGCCTGGCAGCGCGCGTTCGTCAAGAAGATCGGCTACGGGAAGCTCAAGACGTTCACCGCGGGGCTCGGCGACGAGTGGTCCGCGAACAACGCCTTCCAGACCGGCCGGATCGCCATGGCGCTCGACGGCGAGTGGCGGGTCGCCTTCATCCAGGACCAGGCCAAGAAGCTGCGGTACGGCACCGCGCCGTTCCCGGTCCTCGACGGCAGCGGCCAGAAGTACGGCGGCGGCTTCGTCTCGGCCGCCGACATCGGCATCGACAAGCGCTCGCGGCACAAGGAGGCCGCGTGGGCGCTGGTGAAGTACATCGCCGCCGACACCGACGCGGCCGTGAAGCTCGCCAACGGCGTGAAGAACATCCCGACCCTGAAGAGCGCCGCCGCCTCTCCGAAGCTCCAGGCCCCGGTCCAGTACCAGACGTTCATCGACGCGTCCGGCAGCCCGGCCAGTGCCACCAGTCCGGTCACCGAGATCGGCTCCACCCTCACCGCCACGATGGACAACTTCTGGACCACCTACCAGGAGGGCTCCGGCGGCGACCTCACCGGCGGCCTCAAGAAGGTCGACCGCGACATCAACAACGCGCTCAGCTTGCGACGGGCGAAGTGACCCATGAGTGATGTGAAAGCCCTCGGCACCGCCGCCCACCCGCGGCCGGCCGGTGCGGGCACCCCCGACAGCGGGTACGGAACCGGCGCCGCGCGCGCCCGGCGGTACCGCGCGCTGCGCGGCAGGATGGCCATCTGGTCGATGATGGCGCTGGCCACCATCGGGCTGCTGGTCTTCTTCCTCTATCCGCTCTGCGCCAACGTCTACCTGTCCTTCACCAACTACGACCTGGCCAGCTCCCCCAAGTGGATCGGGCTGCGCAACTACACCTACCTGTTCACCCAGGACCCGCGGGTGTGGCACGCCGCCCGCAACACCCTCTGGTTCGTGGTCATCCTCGTGCCGGTGCGGATGGTCTGCTCGCTCGGCATCGCCCTGCTGCTGACCCGGCGCAAGCGCGCCTCCGGCTTCTGGCGCACCCTGTTCTACGTGCCGGCGCTGGTGCCGCCGGTCGCGTCCGTCGTCGGCTTCGTGTTCCTCTTCAACCCCGGTACCGGGCCGGTGAACACGCTGCTGAAGACCTTCGGGATCAAGGGGCCGCTCTGGTTCAACGACCCGTCCCTGTCCAAGCCGTCACTGCTGCTGCTTGGCGTCTGGATGATGGGCGACGTCATGGTGATCTTCCTCGCCGCGCTGCTCGACGTACCGAAGGACCAGTACGAGGCGGCGGAGCTGGACGGCGCCGGCGGCCGGCAGAAGCTCTGGTACATCACCCTGCCCAACATCTCCCCGGTGCTGCTGTTCTCGGCCGTCACCGGCGTGATCGCCGCGCTCCAGTACTTCACCGAGGCCGCCGTCGCCTCCAGCGTCGCCAACGGCAAGACCGGCATCGACGCGGGCGCCGACCAGCTCCTCGGCTATCCGAACGACTCGCTGCTCACCTACACCCAGTGGATGTACGTGCAGGGCTTCAGCAGCTTCCAACTCGGCTACGCGGCCGCCATGGCCGTCGTGCTGTTCGTCGTGGCCGCGGCCGTGATGGCAGTCCTCCTGCGCAAGGCCGGACTCTTCCGGCGGAAGGGGGTATGAGCACCGTGCCCGTCAGAAGAACACTCGCGTACGTCGCCGAGCACGCGCTGCTCATCGCGCTCGGCCTGATCTTCCTCGTCCCGGTCGCCTTCGTGGTCCTCACCTCCTTCATGGGCGGACACCAGACCCTGACCGGCGCGCTGTGGCCCCACCCCTGGCAGTGGTCCAACTACTCCACCGCGTTCCACACCGCGCCCCTGCTGCGCTGGTTCGGCAACTCCCTGCTCTACGCGGGCGCCTCGACGCTCTTCATGCTGATCTCGTCGGTGCCGATGGCCTACGTGCTGGCCAAGGTGCGCATCCGCTTCGCCGGGGCGATCTTCTTCGCGGTGATCATCGCGATGCTGCTGCCGCCGCAGGTCACCCAGGTGCCGATCTACGTGATGTGGGCGCAGTTCCGGGTGGTCGGCACCATGTGGCCGCTGATCCTGCCGCACCTGTTCGGCAACGCCTTCTCCATCTTCCTGCTGCGCCAGTTCTTCCTGTCCATCCCGACCGAGTACATCGACGCGGCGCGGATGGACGGCAACGGCGAGTGGGGCATCCTCACCCGCGTCATGGTGCCGATGGCGAAGCCCGGGATCGCCGCGGCCTCGATCTTCATGTTCTTCCAGTGCTGGAACGACTACTACGGGCCGCTGCTGTACACCTCGGAGAACCCGGACCTGTGGACGGTCTCCTACGGCCTGGCCTCCTTCCACGGCTCCCACTCCACCGACTGGGGCGTGATCATGGCGGTCACCACCCTCGCCACGCTCCCGGTGGTCCTCGTCTTCTTCCTCGCCCAGCGCACCTTCGTCGAGGGCATCACGCTGACCGGCGTGAAGGGGTGAGGCGCCGACCCGCACCCACCCCCGCACCGCCTCGCGGCAGCACCCAGCAGCGCACAGCAGCGCACGTCCGCACACGGACCACGCACGACCACGCACGACGCATGAAGGACAGTCCATGAACGGAAAGACCCTCGGGATCGGCATCATCGGTTCCGGCTTCATCGCCCACTTCCACGTACGGTCCTGGCAGGCGATCCGCGGTTCCGACATCGTCGCGACCCAGTCCCGCGACCTGGAAAGGGCCCGCGAACTCGCCTCCTACGCGGAGGATTTGCGCGTCGGCGAGGACGTCACGCCGTACGACGACATCGCCGCCCTGGTGCGGGACGAGCGGGTCGACGCGGTGTGGGTGCTCACCCCCAACCACACCCGGGTCCAGGTGGTCAGGGCGATCTGCGACGAGGTCGTCGCCGGGCGGGCGTCGCTGCGCGGCATCGCCGTGGAGAAGCCGCTCGGCCGCAACCTCGCCGAGGCCCGGCAGGTCGCCGCGCTGGTGCACGAAGCGGGCATTCCGCACGCCTACCTGGAGAACCAGGTCTACTCGCCGCGGCTGACCCGCACCCGCGACCTGATGTGGGCGCGCGGCGCCGAACGCTCCGGGACCCCGTACCTGGCCCGCTGCACCGAGGAGCACTCGGGCCCGCACTCCGCGTGGTTCTGGGACAGCGAGGCCCAGGGCGGCGGCGTCCTCAACGACCTGATGTGCCACTCCCTGGAGGCCGGCCGCTTCCTGCTGACCCCGCCGGGCAAGGACCCCTCGGACTGGCTGCGGCCGGTGTCGGTGACCGCCACCGTCGCCTCGCTGCGGTGGGGCCGCGAGCGGTACGCGGCACAACTGGAGCAGACCCACCCGGGGGTGCAGGACTACCGGACCACCCCGTCCGAGGACTACGCCAACGCGACGTTCACCTTCGTCAACGGCGACGGCGAGCCGGTCATCGTGGAGGCCATGACGTCCTGGGGATACGTCGGGGCGGGCATGCGGCTGTCGTTCGAGCTGCTCGGCCCCGAGTACTCGATGAACGCCAACTCGCTGAGCGGCGACGCGAACGTGTTCTTCTCGCGCGCGCTCGAACAGGCCGCGGGCGAGGACATGCTGGAGAAGCAGAACGCCGAGCAGGGCCTGATGCCGGTGATCGCCGACGAGCCCGCCGCGTACGGCTACACCGCGGAGAACACGCACATCACCCGCGCGTTCGCCGACGGGCGCACGCCGCTGGAGTCGCTGGACAGCGGGGTCGCGGTGACCGAGCTGCTGATGGCCGCCTACTACGCGGCGGAGACCCAGACCGTGGTGCGCTTCCCCGTCGACCTGAGCGACTACGTGCCCGCGATCGCGCGGCGCGCCTGGCACCCGCGCGCGGAGCAGGGTGCGCGCGAGGAGAAGGGGGCGCAGGCATGACCGCCGGCCCGACCGGACCCACTGCTTCGAACGGCCCGGTGTACGGCCGTACTTACGACGAAGGGCGGCTGGCCGAGGTCGCCGCGCTGCGGGAGACCGTGGCCACGCTGCCCGCCCGGCTCGCCGACGGCGTCTGGCGGCCCGAGTGGCGGCGCGTGCTGTTCGCCGGGATCGGGGCGAGTGCCGCCGCGCTGGCGTCGCCGCTGTACGCGCTGCGCGCGGCCGGGGTGGACGCCTGGCGCACGGACTGCTCGGACTACCCGGTGGCGGCGGGCCGGCCGGACGTGGTCGTCGCCCTGTCCCAGAGCGGGCGCAGCAGGGAGACCGCGGACCTGGTGACCCGGTTCCGCCGGGCGGGGGTGCCCACGCTGGCCGTGACGAACGCCGACGACAGCCCGCTGCGGGAGGCCGCCGGCGCCGCCCTGACGCTCGGCGCGCAGCCGGACAGCCGGGTCTCGACCGTCGGTTTCGTCGTCACGTACGCGGCGGTCGCGATGCTCGCCGAGGTCGCGGCGAGTGGCACGGCGAGCGGCTCGGTGGACGGTGCGGTGGACGGCCGCTGGCGCGAACTCCCCGACCTGATCGAGGAGTCGGTGGCGCGCAACGCGGAGGTGCTCGGCGAGTTCGCGGCAGGACCGCTCGCCCGCGGCTCGGCCGACATCGTCGCGGCGGCGCCGCAGCTCACCACGGCCGAGGCCGTCGCGCTGCTGCTGCGCGAGGGGCCGCTCGTGCCGTCGGCGGCGTACGGCACCCGGGCGTACCTGCACGGGCCGATGGACTGCGCGAGCGAGCACACCAGCCATGTGGTGGTGGGCGGCGCGCGGGAGCTGGCCCTCGCCCGCCAGTTGACGCAGAAGCCCACCGGTGTGCTGGCGGTGACGGACGGCTCGGCGCCCGTCCCGGCGGGCGTGCGACCGGTGACGGTCCCGGCCCATCTGACCGCGCCGCAGCGGGCGTTGGTGGAGGTGTGCGTGCTCCAGGAGCTGGTCGCGGCCACGGCGGCGGTGCGCGGCAACCCGGTGGACGAGGTGGCGTTCGCCCGGGAGGACACGAAGATCGCGGCGCTCGCGGAACTGTAGGCCGCCGCGCGCGAAGGGCCCCGGGAGTCCGGCGGATTCCTGGGGTCCTTCGACGTGCCGGGCGGGTGGGCCCCGGTCGGTCACGGCAGGGGTCGGGCCCGGCCGAGACCGAGGGCGAGCATGGTGAACGGGCCGAGGGCGCCCGGGAGATCGTCAAGTGGCGTGCGGGCGGCGGCTGCCGGAGACGGCGAGGGGGTGCCGCCGGCGTCGGCGGACTCGTAGGCGTGCGCCATGACGTCCTCCTCGACGGGAGCCGCGCCGGGCGCGCCGTCCGCGCCGTCTCCCGTGTCGCCCGCGTCGCCCGCGTCA
Source organism: Streptomyces sp. NPDC088194 (assembly GCF_040702025.1). Lineage (NCBI taxonomy): Bacteria > Bacillati > Actinomycetota > Actinomycetes > Kitasatosporales > Streptomycetaceae > Streptomyces > Streptomyces sp. NPDC088194. The sequence continues at coordinate 12,129 of NZ_JBFBIV010000063.1, forward strand.
CCGGAGGAGGGTTCCGGGTCCGGGGCCGCGACGGTGCCGATCTTGCGAACGGCCGCCCGCAGCCGCGGACTTGCCGCCAGCACGATCAGCGGCACCACCATCGGCGCCGCGAGCACCACGGACGCCGTCAACGGCCCCTGGCCGGCGATGAGGAAGCCGGTGAGGCCGGGCCCGGCCCACGCGATGCTGATGGCGAGCAGGGTGACCGCGCCGCCGACCCGGCCCTGCAGATGCGTCGGGGCCTCCACGCTGATCGTCAGGCCCACCAGGGAGCCGACCGACGGCAGCGAGAACACCACGAGGCCGACGGCCACCGCGCTGGTCAACTCGTCGCCGGTGGACGCGCACGGCATCATCAGCAGCCACGCGACCGACGCCGCGGCGACGATCGTGGTCGGCTTCAGCCGCTTCAGTATCCACCCCGCGCACAGGCCGCCGGCGATGCCACCGACACCCGCGGCGGTCAGCACCAGCCCGGCCGAGACCGGGTGCGCGCCGTCGTGCGAGACGCCGAACGCGGCCAGCAGCTCGATGGAGCGGCCGAGCAGGTTGACGTACGCGGCGAAGACGACGAGCACCACCAGACCGCTGCGGCGGAACACCCAGCCGAAGCCCAGCGTCAGCTCGGTGGCCGTGCTGCGCAGCGGACTCACCGCCGCGACGCCCGTGCCCGTGCCCGTGCCCTTGCCCGTGGCCGCAGAGGCTTTGGGGCGCGGGATGTGCCGGTAGGCGACGCGCGTCACCAGCACCAGCGACAGCAGGTACGAGCAGCCGTCCGCGACGAACGCCATCGGCGCCCCGACCGCGAGCAGCAGACCGCCGAGCGGCGGCCCGACCGCGATGGCGATGTTGCTGCGCACGATGTTCCGGGTGATCGCCTCCCGGCGCCGCTCCAACGGCACCGCCTGGCGCAGCACCCCGGACTCGGCCGGGCCGAACACCGAGGAGAACAGCGCGATCGTCGCCGCCGACCCGACCGCCACGATGGTGGTGAGGTTCCCGGTGGCGAGCGCGCACGCGAGCAGCAGCGCGACGGCCGCCCGCCCCGCGTCGCACAGCAGCATCAGCGCCTTGCGGTTGTACGTGTCCGCGATCAGCCCGCTGGGCAGCTTCGCCAGGAGCTGGGCGATGCCGACGACGGTGGCGACCAGCGCCGCGTCCACGGCGGAGCGGGTCGCCGCCAGGACCGCCAGCGGCAGCGCGAGGGACGTCATCTCGCTGGCCACGTCGGACAGCGCCTGGCTGACCCAGATCAGGGTGAAACTGCGGTTGATCACGTCATGCCCCCGGGGCGTGAGCCGGATCGTCCATGCGTCGGACAGCGGGTCGGGATACGGGGCGGGATACGAGGCGGGCGCCGGAACGGGCGACGATCGCGCGCCGGGTCACGCGCCGGAGCGGCGCTTGGCGACGTACAGGCCCTTGGTGTGCGCTTCCTCGTCCACGCTGTCGGAGAGCGAGCCGTCGCGCTCCAGGCCGTGGGCGGCCACCAGGTCGAGCCCGCCGGCATCCAGGGCGGCGGCGAACTCCGCGCGGCTGTGGTGCCGTTGGAGGTGCTCGACGCGCTCCCGGCGCCAGGTGTCCGGCTGCCCGGGGATGCTGCGGAAGGCGTTCATGACCATGCGGAACCGCTTCGGGTCGCCCTCCCGGGTCAGGAAGCGCCCGCTCATGGTGGCGTACAGGCCGTCGTACTCGTAGACGTGCGTGGACGTCATCAGCGTGTAGCCGCGGCTGGTGTTGGCGTCGAAGACGAGCACGCCGCCGGGCCGCAGCACGCTGCCGATGCTCCCCAGCGCGTCGGCCAAGTGGGCCTTGTCGGCGAGGTAGTTGGCGATGTCGCTCATGCACAGCACCACGTCGTAGCTGCCGCTCGCGGTGAACGGCAGCCGCAGGTCGTGGACATGGAACTCGATGCCGCGGTCCGCGTACTTGTCGCGGGCGACGCCGATCATCCCCGCGCTGATGTCCACGCCCACCGGGTCGAAGCCGCGCTCGGCGAAGGCGACGGTGCTGCGGCCGGTGCCGCAACCGGCGTCCAGCAGTCTGTTCCCCGGCGGGTCCGCGCGTTTGATCAGCGTCTCCAGGATGTTCCCGAAGACGGTGTAGTCGTCGCCCTGGGACAGCAGGTCGTAGAACGGGGCGGTGGCGTCGTAGGCGACGGCGGCGTGGTCGGTGGGGATGGTGGAGGTCACGTGCGCTCCTCGGTCCGGCGGGACGGGACGGGGCGGGCTCGGGCGGGGCTGGGGTGGGCTCAAGGGCTTGTGGGCCGGGTGCGTTGGCGCCCCGTCAGGCGAGGCTGCGGCGTGGTCAGCGGGCGGCCTCCTCGATCTCCTGGGCCGCGGCCGTGGCGCTCTTGGCCTGGGCCAGCGCGGTCCCGAGCGTGCGGGCCGCGGCGCGCAGCCGCGCGTCGCCGACCGCGCGGCTCACCGCGTCACCGGGCGCCGGGTGCACGGGCAGTTCCGCCGCGACCCCGGCGCGCAGGCACGCGGCGCCGAGCAACCGCTGCTCACCGCCGTTCGGCCGCAGCAGCAACGGCCGTGCGTGCAGCAGCGCGCCGAGCACCGGAGCGCTGGTCCCGTTGCTGACGACGGCCTCGGCCCGCGCCAGCAGATCGCCCATCCGCGGCCGGCGGACCGTGACGACATCGGACCCGGGCGCGGGCGCACGCGTGCTGGTGCGGGCCAGCTCCACGACGGCCTGGTGGCCGGTGCCGGTGAAGGCGGCGTCGATCCAGCGCCACAGGCTCTCGCCGCCGAACGTGCGCCCCAAGTGGACGTAGACCAGCGGCTTTCCGACCCGGTCCAGGCGCTCCGCGAGGGTGTCGTCAGCGGGGTGCGGCGAGGCGCCGGCGGAGGGCGGGTCGTCGTCGGGGGACGGCTCCCACCACAGCGGGCCGACGTGCCGTACGCCCCGCGGCAGCACCGCTCCCGGCAGTTCGAGGCCGGGGTGCCCGCGTAGCAGGAACGCCCGGCCGAGCAACTGCCGTGCGGGATCGGCGGGTTGCGGTGTGCGCAGGCCCAACCGGTCGCGCAGCGCCTGGTGGTGCTTGAGGGTCTCGGCCAGCCGCCAACGCCGGTCCTCCGCGTCGGAGTCGGCGTCGAAGCCCCCGTCCGAGTCGGTGTCCGGGTCCGCGTCCGAGCCGGCCGCGTCCCCACTGACCGCCGGGCCCGCGTACGGCCACAGGTGGCAGGTGAGGCCGAGCACGACCACCGGCAGGTCCAGGACCTCGGCGGCCAGCAGCGCACCGGGACACAGCACGGAGGTCACCACGACGTCGGGCCGCAGCGCCCGCGCCGCGTCCCGCACCACCCGGTACTGGGACTCGCCGTCCCGGAACCAGCGGCTCACGTCGAAGGCGTACGGCTCCCGCTCCGTCGCCGCGGGCAGGACCGCGATCCCGGCGGCGGCGGCCGCTCGTCCCGCCGCGCCCGCGGCGAACAGCGTGACGTCGTGCCCGCGACGGTGCAGCTCCAGGGCCGCCGCCGTCGCCGGGTACAGGAAGCCGCCGCTGCTCAGCGGGCACAGCAGGACCTTCACGAGCCGGTCACCGCCAGGGACCCGGGCCCGGACCGTGCGCCGACTCCGTTCGCGGCGGGGGACGTTGTCGGTGCGGCGGTTGCCTCCGCCGCGGCGGCTCGGCGCCTGTGGTCGCGCAGCAGTTCCAGCAGGCCGACCGTCAGCGCGTCGTCGAACGCCCGCGACTGCGCGGCCGTCGTGGCGCTGACCGCGAACTCGCCGCAGCTCACCCACCGGTCGGCCGGGTACTCCCGGTAGCCGTCGTCCACGCTGCCGACTTCGTATCCCGGCTTGCCGATCGTCTCCCAGCAGCTGTACAGCGTGCCGTCGGCGTTGATCACCGCGCCGGTGCCGCCGTCGCGTTCGCCGCAGAAGCCGCAGGCGCTGCCGCCCGGCCAGCCCACGGTGAACCCGAGCTCCAGGGCGTCCGCGTAGGCGCGCAGCAGCACCTCGACGTCGTCCGCCGAGCGCTTCATCACCGGGTCGAACATGCCCTCGTAGTTGAGCACCGGGGCGATGTCGAAGGTGCAGCGCGCCGGGTCGATCCGGCCGGCGAGGTCGGCGACGAGGCCGCCGAGCAACGGCAGCCCCTCGGCGGTGGTGTTGAGGCGCAGCGACAGCCGCAGGCCGGTGGCCTCCTGCACGGCGGCGCAGTTGTCCAGCACCTTGTCGAAGGTGCCGCGTCCGGACCGGGTGAAGCGGGTGCTGTCGTGCAGCTCGCGCGGCCCGTCCAGGGTGATCTGCGCCGAACGCAGCCCGGTCTCCTCCAGCCGGCGCGCGGTCCGGGGCGTCAGCAGGACGCCGTTGCTGACCATGGAGGCGGTCAGCGGGGCCAACCGGGAGAGCCGGGTGAGCAGTTCGGTGCAGCCCCAGCGGTTGAGCAGCGGCTCGCCGCCGAAGAGCAGCACGAACAGCCGGTCGAGTCCGGTGGCGCGCAGGCGGGGTTCGGTGAAGGCCACGATCTTGTCGATCATCGGGCCGTCGAGCACCTCGCGCGGGATGCGCGGCGGGTCGAAGCGGCCGGGCCGGGCGGCCTCGGTGTTCTGGAAGCAGTACGGGCAACCGAGGTTGCAGGCGGTCGAGGTGACCACGGTGAGGCTGTAGCGGGCGGCCGGCTTGGGCTGCTCGACGCCGAACCGCTCCAACTCGGCCTGTCCTTCGGCGGTCAGCCGCCCGCCGTCGTGGAACCGCTTCGGCATGAGCACGGTGGAGCCGGGACCGAGGTACCAGACACCGGACTTTCCTTCGAGGACTCTCATCGTTCGCCGTGGGCTTCCTGTCGAGGGGCGTGACGGGCGGGGCTGACGGGCGGGACGAAGGTCCCGGACGAGGGGCCGAGGAGCCGGACGAGGGGGCCGACGTGAGGGGTCCCGGACCGGGCGCGCGGCCTCGCGGCGACGCGCCGGTCCGGGCCCTCCGGGACCGGTGCCGTCAACGGCGGTGCGTCAACGGCGGTGCGGGCGCGCCGGCGCCCGCTCCCCTGTGGCTCAGGCGTTTTCCTTGTCGTACACGCCACAGATGACGCCGTCCGACGGCAACTGCTCGGCGGAGTGGCCCTCGACGTCGTTGCCCAAGAGCGCGGGCGCGGCGTCCTTGTCGTACACGCCGCAGATGACCTCGACGCCCTCGAATTTCTCGGCCCCACCAGACATGGATTCCTCCAGGGAAGTAAAGGTGTTTTCGGGGTGCTGAGCGCCCCCGATTTCCGAGATTACGGCAGCCCCACCAGGGTGTCAATAAGTCGATTCCCCTTGTGCTTCGCCGCATTTTCCGACTTCACGCCGTAAAACGGAAAGAGGAATTCCGACTCCGAACAGCGCACCGTGAAGGGTGACGTGAATTTCCCGAGGAAACGGCAAAAGGGCAGGCCAGAGCCATCCAAGAGCCCAATTCCCGCGTACTCCGCGAGTGACAATCCGCTTTCTGCGGAGCTATTCCGCGGCTTCTTCCGATTCGCCGGAATCGTCGGCGCCGGCGTCTGCGGAATGCGCTTCGACCTCCATCAGAACGGGGTCGACATAGAGCGGGCACAGTGCGGACGACATACCGTCGAACCGCTCCGGATCATCCTGCATGAATTCCTCCTCGTAGCTGTGGGGTGCGTGGAGGTGCGTGTGCCGAACAGGGTTCCTACGGTGCCCGGCCGGTTTCCGGGTCCGGGGTCGGGCCGGGGGTCGGGCCGGGGGTCGGGCCGGGGGTCGGGCCGGGGGTCGGGTCCGGAGTCGGGCCAGGGGGCGGACCGGCCGCCGGGTCCAGGAGGTCGGCGAGCGCGGCGAGCAGCGCGTGGCCGGCGTCGGCACGCCGGCCGGTGGCTCCGGCGAGGGCGGACCTGATCCGGTCGAGGGGTTCGGCGGTGGGCCGGGACACCGTGGCCCGGCCGGCATCCGTACCGGCCCCCGTGGCCGAACCGGCCTCCCCCGTAAGCCCCGTACGGGCCGTGCGCCGGTGGCTCAGCAGCAGCGCCAGCGCGGCCGTGCTCTGGTGGGCGAGTTCGGAGAGCAGGTCCATGGCGTCCAGGTCGCCGACGCCGTCGGTCTTCGGGTCGAGCACTTCGAGCACCCCGATGATCTCGCCCGCGTGCTCCATCGGGACGGCCATCAGGACGTCGGGCACCAGGCCCGTGCTGAGCGCGAAGTCGCGGTCGAACCGGTCGTCGTCGGCGACGCCTCGTACGATCACGGTCTCGCCCGTGGCCGCCACCCAGCCCGCGATGCCCTGCCCCGCGGGGATCGCCGTGCCCACCAGCCGGTCCTCGCCCACGCCCGAGGACGCCTCGAAGACCAGCAGGCCCTGGTCCTCGTCGCGCAGGAAGACCGAGGCCGCGGCGGCGGAGAAGGACAGCCGGGCCAGCCGTACCGTCGACCGCAGGATCTCGTCGTACGACGGCGACTGCGCTGGGTGCTGCGGACCGCTCATCCCTGGCTCCTCCTCAGGTTCCCCGCGGTGGCGGTCAGGACGTGGCGCAACTCGGGGGTGCGGAAGCGCGGATGGCGCTCCAGGATGCGCGCGCACAGGCCCGTCACGTGCGGGGCGGCGAAGCTGTTGCCCGACACCACCCGCTTGCCGCCGCCCGGCCAGGGCGCCTCGACGGCCACGCCCCGCGCGAACAGGTCGACCGGCGGGTCCGGGTTGGCCTCCACGTACTCCGGGTCCGGCTCGGCGTGCGCGCCCACGGACAGCACCGAGGGGAAGCGCCACGGATAGCTGTCCACCGGGCTGTTGTGCGCGGCCGACACCAGGGTCACGCCCGCGAAGTACGCCGCGTCCGCCAGGTCGTGCAGCCGCTCCTTGTGCTCCTCGCGGCGCGTGGACAGGCTGACGTTGACGACGGCGAACCGCCGTTCCACCGCCCATTCCAGCGCCCGCACCAGTGCCTCGCCGCTGCCCCGCAGACCCGACCCGAGGATGCGGACGCTGGTCAGCTCGCACTCCGGCGCCAGCGAACGGATGATGCCGGCGCAGGCCGTCCCGTGGCCGGCCAGGTCACCCGCGGTGTCCGGGACCACGTCCCAACGCGCCCCCGGCGCGGGCGTGTCGGGCTCGGCCACGTACGACTCGGCGCTGCCGCCGATCGCCGGATGCGAGCTGTCCACGCCGCTGTCGATCACGCACACCCGCACCCCGCGCCCGGTCGCGCCGCCCCAGGCCCAGCCGCGCTCCACGGGCTGCGCCGCGGCCACCCGGCCCGCGTCCAGCGCGCCGCCCACCGAGGCGTGCGCGAAGCGAATCCGCTGCCGGGCCACCACCCGCGCGGGGGCCGATAACTCCGCGGGCGACGCGTCGGCCGCCCCTTCGCGCACCCCCTCGCGCACCCCTTCACACACCCCTTCACGCACCGCTTCAGGCACTCCGGCCGGCGGCTGGCCCGGGGTCGTCCCATGCGGCGGCCCGCCCGCTTCACCAGGCTCGGAAGCCATGGGTCGCCCCTTCCACAGCGCCTCGACGGTGCTCCTGCGTGTCCTGTGTGTGCCGTGTGCTGTGTGTGCGTCGTGCGGGTCGTGCGGGTCCTGCGGGTCGTGCGGGTCGTGCGGGTCGTGCGGGTCGTGCGGGTCGTGCGCGTCCCGGAGGCCCCAGTCTTCGCGGCCGCGGTTCGGCGGTGGCTGGTATCCGGTTCACATCCGGTTAACCCGCAGCTCCGCGCCTCGCCCGCGGGGACGGCGGCCGGGCGGGTGGACGGGAAACGGCGGGCCGGTGACGCTTTGGCGATCGGGGCAACGAAGGGACGGCCGGGCGGTCGTACACCCGTGAGCAACTTTTTCCCGGCCACCGAGCAGCGGCGCCGAGCGCGCGAGACCCGAAGCGAGACCCGGAGCGAGACCCGAAGCGAGACCCGGAGCGGCTCCGGAAACGGCTCCCCCAGCGGCAGCCCACCCGCGCGGAAGGACCTGCGCGGGGACATCCAGGGGCTGCGGGCCGTCGCCGTCGTGCTCGTGGTGCTCTCGCACGCCGGAGTGCGGCACGTCGCGGGCGGATACGTCGGCGTGGACGTCTTCTTCGTGGTGTCGGGCTTCGTGATCACCTCGGCGCTGCTGCGCGAGCTGTCCTCGACCGGCGGCCTGTCCATACCCGCGTTCTACGGGCGCCGGATGACGCGGCTGCTGCCCGCCTCCTCGCTCGTGGTGGTCGCCACCCTCGCCGGGAGCTGGCTCTACCTGTACAAGGCCCGGTTCGGGCAGTACGTCGCGGACGCGCTGAGCAGTTCGCTGTACGCGGTGAACATCCGGATGGCGGCGACCGGCACGGACTACCTGGCGCAGAACAGCCCGCCCTCGCCGTTCCAGCACTTCTGGTCGCTGGCCGTGGAGGAGCAGTTCTACCTGGTGTGGCCGCTCCTGCTGCTGGCCGGCTGGAGGCTGGCCCGCCGGTTCGCGCTGCCGCCGGCCGTGCTGGCGGTACCCCTGGGGGCGCTCTGCCTGGTGTCGCTGTGGTGGAGCGTGACGACCACCGCGGACTCGCCGTCGTGGGCGTACTTCGGCCCGCAGACGCGGGGTTGGGAGCTCGGCGCGGGCGCGCTGGTGGCGCTGGCGGCCGGCCGGCTGGAGCGGCTGCCGTGGTGGGTGGCCGCGCCGGCGACGTGGGCGGGGCTGGCGGGCATCGGCTACGCGGCCCTCCGGTTCGACGACGCGACCGTCTTCCCCGGCAGCCGCGCCCTGTTGCCGGTGCTGGCCGCCGTCGCGGTGGTCGGCGGCGGGTGCGCGGCCGGACGGGCCGGCGCGGGGGCGCTGCTGGGGCTGCGCCCGGCGACGTGGCTGGGCGGCCTCTCGTACGGCTGGTACCTGTGGCACTGGCCGCTGCTGGTGATCGGCCCCGCCGCGCTGCACCGGCCCGGGTCCGTCCGCCTGGCGCTGGCGCTGTCCGCGGTCGCGCTGCCGCTGGCCTGGGTGACGATGCGGCTGGTGGAGAACCCGGTGCGCTTCCACCGGGCACTGCGCGCCCGCCCCCGCCGGTCGCTGGCGGTCGGGCTCGGGATCACCGCGGGCACCGTGGCGGTGTCGCTGGTGGCGCAGCTCTTCCCGCCGGCGATCGCCACCCGCGGGCACGCGCCCTCGCTCGCCGGCACGCTGGCGGCGGCGCCCGACCCCGAGGCGAGCCTGGCGCGGCTGCTGGCCGCGCCGAACGACGCGCTGCCGAGCAACCTCACGCCGCGGCTGGAGCAGGTCACCTCGGTCCGGTCGCCCGTCTACCAGGACGACTGCCATGTCGGGTACGACGCGACCGACTCGCCGGAGTGCGCGTACGGGGACCTCGACTCGACGAAGGTGGTCGTGCTGTTCGGCGACTCGCACGCGGCGCAGTGGTTCGAGCCGATGGACCGGCTGGCGCGCGCGAACCACTGGAAGCTGGTGTCGCTGACCAAGGCGTCCTGCAAGGTGGCCGACGTGCCCGTCAAGCGGGGCAGCGGGACGTACACCTCCTGCGACACCTGGCGCGCCCACGCGCTGGCCAGGATCGCGGAGTCGCACCCCTGGCTGGTGGTCACCTCGTCCTCCGACTCGGCCACGCCCGCCGCCCGCGCGAAGGACCCGCTGCGGCAGTGGACCGACGGGTACGCCCGCACCTTCCGGACGCTGCGCGCCACCGGGGCCCGCGTGGTGGCCCTGCTGGACACGCCCTGGCCGAAGGGCGACCCGGTGGACTGCGCGGCGGCCTACCCGCTGGACCTTCGGCGGTGCGCGAACACCGTGGCGGGCTCGGCGAAGCAGCCGGTGGTCGCGGCCGCGGCCCGGGCGGCGGCGGGCGCCCAGGACGTCGGCGTCATCGACCCGCGCCCCTGGCTGTGCCCGAGCGCCGGCACCTGCCCGGTCGTCGCCGCCGACACGTTCGTCTACCGCGACGACAGCCACATGGCCGAGGGCTACTCCCAGGCGCTGACCCCCGCGCTCGGGCGCCGCCTGTCGTCCCTGCTCGCCACGCCGCTGCGCACCGGCCCGTGAACGCGCGGCCCCGGGAGCGCGCCCGCCCGTGAAGACGCCCGCCCCGTGACGACGCCCGCTGAAGTCCCCTCGTACGCGGGCGTATACGGTCGCGCACGGTACGGGGATACGGGGACAGCCGTCGCCGAGCGGGAGGACGTGCGGACGTGGACGTGTACGAAGCCGTGGACAGCCGCCGGGCCGTGCGGGCGTTCAGCGACGAACCGGTGGCCCGGGACGCGCTCGAACGCGTGCTGGCCGCGGCGACGCGGGCGCCGTCGAGCGGGAACCTCCAGCCCTGGCGCGTGTACGTCGTGACCGGCGAGCCGCTGGCCGCGCTCAAGCGGCGCGCGACGGCCCGGGCCCGGGCGGGCGACCCCGGCGACGACCGGGAGTATCCGATGTACCCGGCCGAACTCGTTCCGCCCTACCGGGACCGCTTCGCCGCCGCGGCCGCCCAGCGGTACGCCGCGCTCGGCATCGCGCGGGACGACGCGGACCGCCCCGCGAAGATCGCCACCCTGAACTCCGCGGCGTTCGGCGCCCCGGTCGTCCTGTTCTGCTACCTCGACCGGACCATGGGCCCCGGACAGTGGGCCGACGCCGGGATGTACCTGCAGACGGTCATGCTCCTGCTGCGGGCGGAGGGCCTGCACAGCTGCCCCCAGGTGATGTGGACGATGTACCGCAGGACGGTCGGCGAGACCACCGGCGCCGACGACGGCCTCGTCCTGCTGTGCGGCCTCGCCGTGGGCCACGAGCAGGACCGCGTCCCGCCGTTGCGCACGGACCGCGCGGACATGACGGAGACGGTCCGCTTCATCGGCCCCTGACAGCCGACGCGGCAGCCGTGAACGGCCCTGCGGACAAGGGAAGTTCGCCGCACCGGCCAACGCCGCACGGGCGGACCGGCGAACGGGCGGACCGGCGAACGGCGCGTTCCGCGAACGGCGCGTTCCGCGGGCGGGGTCAGTCCGGTGCGGGGGCGAAGCGGGCGATCAGCAGGGAAAGCCGGTGGGCGCGCGCGGGTTCGGGGAGTCGGCCGCTGCGGGTGAGGGTGACCAGGCCGTGCAGGCCGGCCCAGAAGGTCTCGGTGAGGACGCCCGGGTCGTCGCCGGCGGCGAGCGGCCGGACCGCCCGGAGGATCTCACCGAAGGCGTCGTGCAGGGCGGCGGGGGCTTCCGGGGTGGCGAAGGGCAGTTCGACGGCATGGGTGAACATCGCGTCGTAGAGCGCCGGGCGCTGCCGCGAGAAGGAGGTGTACGCCGCCCCCACCGCGGTGAGCGCCGCGCGGGCGCCGTGGGCCGCGGTGCGCGCCGCCCGTAGCTCGGTGGCGAGTTCGGCGCTGCCCTGTACGGCGACGGCGGCCATGATGGCGCCCTTGCCCTTGAAGTGGCTGTACAGGACGGGCTGGCTGTACTCGATCTCGGTGGCGAGCCGCCGGGTGGTGACGGCGTCCCAGCCCTCCGCCTCCGCGAGCTCCCGCGCGGTCGTGACGATCAGCTGCTCGCGCTCCGCTCGTTCGCGCTCCCGGCGCGTCTGGATCGACATGACCCGATTCTAGCATCGCTAGAATCCGTGCCAGCGATCTGCTAGCTTCATTCCTGTCGCTAGCACCGCTAGAATCGCTGAAACGGAGATGCGCCATGACCGCCACCGCGTACACCCTCGCCGTCGTCCTCAACCTCTTCGTGGTCTTCATCGGAGCCCGGTTCCTGCTCCAGCCCCGGCCGGCCGCCGCCGGTTACGGCGTGCCCGCCAAGCCGGACGGCGATGCCGCCTTCCTCACCGTCAAGGGCGTTCGGGACGGCACGTACGGCGTGCTCGGCCTGGTGCTGCTGATCCTGGTCGGCGCCCGTGCCGAAGCCTGGTTCATGCTGGTGGTGGCGCTGCTGCCGCTCGGCGACACCCTGATAGTGCTGCGCCACGGCGGCACCCGGGCGGTCGCGTTCGGCATCCACTTCGCCACCGCCGTCACCCTCCTGATCAGCGCCGGCCTGCTCTTCGCCGTCTGAGCCGGCCGGGGCCGCACGGCCCCCGCACCGCCTCGACCTGCGGGCTTCCGGCGGTCGTGCGACGGTGGAACGACCCCTGGCCCGTCACGGCCGGTGCGCGAAAGGCGGAGTGCCATGACCCATCTCTCCGGCGATGTCCCAGGAGGCGCGCTCGCCGCGCTCGCCCGATCCGCCTGGCAGGTACTGCTCACCGCCGGAATCGCCGCGATCGCCCTGGGCGTCATCGTCCTCGCCTGGCCCCACTCGACGCTGCTGGTGGTGGGCATCCTGTTCGGCGTCTACCTGGTGGCGAGCGGCGTCCTCCAGCTGGCCGGCGCCTTCGGCCCGCACGTGCCCGGCGGCATGCGGGCGCTGTCCTTCGTCACCGGGGCGCTGAGCGTGCTGCTCGGGTTGATCTGCTTCCGCGGCGCCGCGGAGTCGCTGCTGCTGCTGGCGCTGTGGATCGGCTTCGGCTGGCTGCTGCGCGGGATCATGATGGTCGCCGTCGCGGTCTCCACCGAGGACCTGCCGGCCCGCGGCTGGCAGGTGTTCTTCGGCGCGATCACGCTCGTGGCGGGCATCGTGCTGATCGTCTCCCCCTTCGGCTCGCTGACCGCCCTCACGATCGTCTCCGGCATCTGGCTGATCGTCCTGGGCGTGGCCGAGGTCGTCCACGCGATCAGCCTCCGTTCCCTGACCACCCGAACCCGGCCGCCCGCCCACACCCCCGCCTGACGTTCGCGCGGGTGTTCGTCGCGGTCGTATGACAGTGGTCACCGTCTCGTCACAGGGAACGCTCCGTGGAAACCCCTTCCGACGGCTCACCCTCCTCATGAGTGTCAGTCGACGCACATGACCAGACCGTCGCATAGGGGAAATACATGAACCGCCGTTTCGCGCTCACCACCGTCGTCCTGGGCTCAGCCGCCGTGTTCCTCGGCACCGCGTGCGGGTCGTCCTACGCCGCTTCGGGCACGCCGACGGGCGGCGCCAAGGCGGTCAGCGCCGTGGCGAAGGAGTCCGTGCAGGTGTCCGCGGCGGCGGCCGGCAACTGGAAGGCGTGCTACAAGCCGAAGGGCTACGACCACTTCTTCGCGTACCACTCCGCCAAGCTCGTCAAGGGCAAGGTCACGGTGCGCGTCACCCCGGAGACCTGCAAGGTGAACACGCACAACGACGAGGACGTCGTCTACACGCCGAGCGGCGCGGCCCGCTCCCTCGTCGTCCCGTCCACCGCCTCCGTCAAGGTCCTCAACCTCAACGTCGACACGTCCCCGCACAAGGTCGCCCCGCGCTGGCTGGTCTCCCACAAGCTGACCAACGCGGACTTCTACTACCGCGTCAACAGCAAGAACCAGGTCACCGCCATGGAGGAGATCTACCACCCGTAAGCAGCACGGGCGCCCGGGTGCCGCGGCGTCGTACGCACGCGGCCCCCGGGGGCGCCGAAAACCGCGACCGCCCAGAGCTACGGGCAGGGGTCGTCGTCCCCGCCGGCGCGGGCGAAGCGGGAGAAGCGGGCGAGCAGGGGCGGGGAGTCCCAGCCGGTGCGCTCGCCGCTGAGCCAGCCGTCGACCGAGGGGGTCGGCGGGCGGACCCGGCCGAGGTAGTAGAGGGCCACACCGATCAGCGCGCCCGCGAGGGAGATCCCGAAGCAGATCCACAGCGCCGTCCTGGTGCCCGAGTCCGCGTTCGCGCCGACGGTGGCGGCGACGTAGAGCAGCACCGGGGCGATCAGGAACGCGGCGACCGCGCGGACGAGTTCGACGATCGCGAAGACCCGCTGCACGTTGCTGGAGCGCAGCGAGAAGCCCGCGATGAACAGCGCGGGGACGACCGAGGCGCCGACCCCGACACCGACCAGGCCCGAGCCCACCGCGACGAGGGTGGAGGTCGGCGGGGCGGCGGCGTTCATGACCAGGACGCCGGCGGCCAGGAAGAGCAGGCCGACGAGGACGAAGTAGTGCAGCAGGCGGGTGTGGAACGTGGCGCCGAAGAACAGCGCCGCGAGTACCGCGCCGCCGAACTCGGGGAGGTAGACCAGCCCCAGGTGCAGCGGCGTGGTCCGGTGCGCGAGCGAGATCTGGGTCAGCGAGATCGCCGACACCGACGCGGCCGCCGCGCAGATCGCGGCCACGATCCCGGCGACCGGGAGCGTACTGAGCAGGCTCTGCACGCACAGCAGCGGATGCCTGCTCGTGTACTCGTGGACGAACAGGACGACGATCAGCAGCAGCCCGCCGATCAGCGGCCCCCAGGTGCGGGCTTCGGCGAAGCGGTGGGCGGTCAGCTCCGAGGCGCCGAAGAACGCGGAGACGCATCCGACGGTGGCCAGGCACAGGGCGATGTAGTCGATGGGTGCGTCCGGCGCGGCCGGCGGGACCTCCTGGTAGGTCAGCAACGACAGCACCAGGGCCGCCACCGCGACGCCGGCGATCGCCCAGAACAGCGGCCGCCAGCCGTGCGCGGACGCCTGGACGCCGCCGAGCACCGGCCCGAGCGCGACCGCGCCGAAGATGCACATGTTCATCACGACGGCGGTCGTGCGCAGCCGGGCCGCCGGATACCCGATGATCAGCGGCGGCACGGCGGCGATCAGCAGCAGGCTCGTGCACAGGCCCTGGAGGACGTGCCCGACGACGAACATCGCCGGGGCGGTCGCCGCCGCGGTGAGCACCGAGCCGACCACCAGCGCGCTGCCGTAGACCAGCAGCATCCGGCGCTGCGGCAGCAGTTGGGCGAACTGGACGGCCAGCACCGTGCCGACCGCGTACCCGGCGTTGGCCATGCCGGACGTCACGCTGAGCGCCTCCGCACTCATGTGCAGGTCCTTCGCGATCAGCGGCGTGATGCTGCTCAGCGCCGCCGAGAGCGCCAGGAACGGCACCAGGGCGAACACGACCATCGCCGCCACCGCGGGATAGCGGCCGGCCAGGGGACCCCGTCGCATCGGTCGTTTTCTCCTCGTTCGGCGGAAATGTACTGTCACCATGGTGGACCGCCATGGCTGGCGGCCCCGTCAGGCGCAGCGGCCGAAGTCACCCGATCGAGATTCGTGCGGGCGGCCGGCGCCGCAGTTCCTTGTCCGTGAGCGCGGGCGGGTCGTAGTGGGTGACGTCGTGGTTGAGGTCGGTGCCGGGCGGCACGATCGCGTCGATACGGTCGAGGACGTCGCCGCTGAGCACCGTCCCCGCGGTGTCCAGCAGCGAGGTGAGCTGGTCGCGGGTGCGCGGGCCGATGATCACCGAGGTGATCGCGGGGTGCGCGAGCACGAAGCCGGTGGCGAGCGCGGGCAGGGTCAGCCCGGCGTCGGCGGCCACCTTCCGCAGTTCGGTGACCGCGGCGAGCTTGGCCGCGTTGCCGGGCAGCCCGGTGTCGAAGAGCTGCGGCAGGAAGCCGGAGCGGGTGGCCTCGGCGGGGTCCGCGCCGTCGGGGCCGCCGTACCTGCCCGACAGCCAACCGCCCGCGAGCGGGCTCCAGGTGAGGACGCCCATGCCGTACTTCCGCGCGGCGGGCAGCACGTCCCGCTCGACCGCGCGGGCCAGCATCGAGTACGGCGGCTGCTCGGCGCGGAAGCGGAGGTGGCCGCGCTTCTCGGCGACCCACTGGGCCTCCACGATCTCCGCGGCCGGGAAGGTGGACGTGCCGATCGCCCGGACCTTGCCGGAACGCACCAGGTCGGACAGTGCCGACAGGGTCTCGTCGATGTCGGTGTCCGGGTCGGGGCGGTGCACCTGGTACAGGTCGATCCGGTCGGTGCCGAGCCGGCGCAGGCTGTCCTCGACCGCGCGGACGATCCAACGGCGGGAGTTGCCGCGGTGGTTGGCGTCCTGGCCCATCCCGTAGTGGAACTTGGTGGCGAGCACCACGTCGTCCCGGCGGCCTCTGAGCGCCTTCCCGACGATCACCTCGGACTCGCCGTCGGAGTACATGTCGGCGGTGTCGATGGTGTTGATGCCCGCGTCGAGCGCGGTGTGCACGATCCGGACGGCCTCGTCGTGGTCCTTGGTGCCCCACGCGCCGAGCATCATCGCGCCGAGGGTGAACTCGCTGACGGAGATGCCGGTGCCGCCGAGTGTCCTGCGATCCATGGGGTGCCTGCCTTCGGGTGGTTCGGTGGGTCGGGGTGTTCGGGTGGGTCCGGTGTCGGGGTGGGCCGGATGAGCCTGGTGGCGAACTCCGTTGCGCCGGACCCGGGTTCGACCCTGCCGGTCGGGCCGGGCGGCGACCAGACCGGGCCGAGGCTGGTACCCGCGGGGCCTGGCTGGGCGGGCCGGACCGGGCATGCCGGAGAATGGGGCCATGCACGCCGAGCCGGAGATCAACGCGTTCCTCAAGGCCCGCCGGGCCGCTCTCGACCCGGCCGGGCTCGGCCTGCCGCCCGGCGGGACCCGCCGCAGGGTGCGCGGGCTGCGCCGTGACGAGGCCGCCCACCTGGCGGGGATCAGCGTGGAGTACTACACCCGCATCGAGCAGGGCCGCGGCGGCAACGTCTCACCCGAGGTGCTCGACTCCCTCGCCCGCGGGCTGCGGCTGACCGCGGCCGAGCACGAATACCTGCGGAACGTCGCGCACCGCGCGGCGCACGCCGCGACCACCCGCTGCCAGGTCGGGGAGGAGGCCCCGCAGGTCGTACGGCCCGGGCTGCGGGTCATGATCGACGCGATGGACGGCGTCGCGGCCGTGGTCTACGGCCGGGCCATGGACGTCCTGGCGTGGAACCGGTTGGGCGGGCTGATCGGCTGCGACTTCGCCCGGCTGCCCCCGGGCGAGCGCAACATCGCCAAGCAGATGTTCCTCCGCGCGGACGTCGAGGCCAGCCACCCGGAGGTCGCGCAGGTCCGCCGCGAGATCGTCGCCGTGCTCCGCGCCGAGGCCGGCCGCTTCCCGGACAGCGTGCGGCTGTGCCACGTGGTCGGCGAACTGCTCGAAAGCAGCCCGGAGTTCGCCCGGCTCTGGGAGTCGCAGGAGGTCGAGGAGAAGACGTACGGCGTCAAGCGCGTCATCGATCCCCGGCACGGCCTGCTGGAGTTGCAGTTCCAGGCGATGCGCCTGCCGCCGCCGGACGACGAGTTGACCCTCCTGCTCTACGCGGCCGAGCCGGACTCCCCCACCCGGAAGGCGCTGCGCGCCCTGTCGGCCGACGCCGAAGAGCACGGCGCCCTACCAGCGACAGGCACGCCGTAACGCCCTTCGCGCGTCCGCCGCGGAGCCCGCCACTTGAAGCTTTCAATCGGTCCGGCCGCCCCCGGCTCACACCCGCCGCACCCGTCGGCGCAGATCATTCCTGGTTGAACTGTTGATTGAACGCAGCCCCGGGGCTAGCGTGCGCTGGCGGATTGAATCGTCTCAGTCGGGATCGTGGGCGGTGGGGCCGTACCAGCGGGCGCCATACCGCCGTCACGCGTGTGGAACGGGAAGAGGGGCCATGATCCACCTGTCGAGGCACAGAGGAACGCTGGCCGCGGTGTCGGCCGGCGTCACTGTGATCAGCATGCTGACGGTGAACGCGGCGGCGGCGCAGCCCGCGCACGGCGCGCAGCCGGCGAAGAACCCGTGGACCGACACCGGCTACCAGCCCCGGCAGGGGGACTGGCGGCCCTACGTCCTCGCGCCCCGGGGCCACGTCGTCGAACCGGTCTCGGTGTCCTCGGTCTCGGCCCGGGGCGGCTCCGTCCAGGGCGACCCGAAGGCGCTGCTCGGCAAGGGCAGCAAGCCGCTGCGGCTGACCGGTTCCGGCGACCGCACCCAATCGCCCCTGGTGACCCTGGACTTCGGCAAGGACGTGGGCGGCAAGATCCGGATACGGGTGGCCGGCGCGTCGAAGACCCCGCCCCGACTGCACGTGTGCTTCAGCGAGTCGAAGCAGTTCGCGGCCTCCCCGGCACAGAGCAACAACGGCGAGGACGCGGTCGCTCCCGGCTGCGACACCGCCAACATCTGGAACGGCTACCCGGGCCAGCCCTACACCTACGACGCCGACAGCCACACCTTCACCGTCGACCCGGCCAAGCTCCCGGCCACCCTCACCGACAGCCAGTTGCGCGGCGGCTTCCGCTACGCCACCGTCTTCCTCGACGGCCCTGGCTGGGTCGACCTCGGCGCGGTCTCCCTCGACTTCTCGGCGGCGCCCAAGCAGTCCGACCCCGCCGCGTACCAGGGCTGGTTCCTGTCCAGCGACAACGAGCTGAACAAGATCTGGTACAGCGGCGCGTACACCGTCCAGCTGGACACCTGGATGTCGGACACCGCCAAGAGCTGGCCCTACCAGACCGGCGAGGCCGACCACTCCGACGCGCAGGTGCCCGGGGCCGACCCCGGGCAGGAGGTCATCTTCGACGGCGCCAAGCGCGACCGGGTGGTCTGGCAGGGCGACCTCGCCATCCAGGCCCCGGTCACCTACCTCAGCACCGACGACGTGCCCGCCGTCGACAACTCGCTCTCCTCGCTCGCCTCCCAGCAGCTCCCCGACGGCTACATGCCCGCCGAGAGCCTGGTCGGCCCGCACAACCAGGACGAGATCCGCACCTACGGCGAGTACGTCACCTGGTTCGTGTACAACCACTACGAGCACTGGCTCTACACCGGCGACCAGGCGTATCTGGCCAAGTGGTGGCCCCAGTTGACCAAGGCGATGGCCTGGCTGGAGTCGGTCCGCAGCCAGGACGGCACCGGGCTGATCTCCTTCGCGAGCGCCAACTCCTGCGGCCACTACGGCTACAGCGACTGCGGCCACGAGACGTACGTCAACGCGCTGTACAAGCGGAACCTCGACGAGATGGCCGCGCTGGCCGCCTCCCGCGGTGACGCCGCCGGCGCCCGTACCTACGCCGGCCGCGCCGGCGACGTGAAGGACGCGATCAACTCCCAGCTGTGGGACGCCTCGACCGGCGCCTACCGGCTCTCCACCGAGATCCCGACCGCGTACCCGCAGGACGCCAACGCCGCCGCCGTGCTCACCGGCATCGCGAGCAGCGACCGGTCCGCGCGGGCCATGGAGTACCTGCGGAAGAACAACTGGAGCACCTACGGCTCGCTGACCGTCTCGCCCAGCACCCCCAACGCCTCCATCCAGCCCTTCTACGAGCCGCTGCCCAGCGGCTTCGAGGCGAGCGCGCGCCTGGACGTGCCCGATCCCAGCGGCGCCGAGCAGCAGCAGGCGCTCCAGCTCATGCGGACCTTCTGGGGCCACCAGCTCAGCGAGGACCCCGGCAGCACGCTGTGGGAGAAGGCGAACCTCGACGGCGACCCCGGTATCGCGCAGTTCACCAGCCTCGCGCACGGCTGGGCGGCCGGCCCGACGATCTCGCTGACCACCCAGGTGCTGGGCGTCCAGCCGACCGCGGCCGGCTTCTCCGGTTACTCGATCGTGCCCACCCCCGGCGGCCTGACCTGGGCGCAGGGCAGCGTGCCGACCCCGCACGGCGCCATCACCGCCTCCTGGCGGTCCTCGGCGCACGGCTTCACGCTGACCGCCAGCGCCCCGCGCGGCACCGTCGGCGAACTCGCGGTCCCGACCGGCGGGCACAAGGTCCGGGTCGCACTCGACGGCCGTACGGTCTGGAACGGCACCCGGGCGGTGGGCGGCGCGCAGGTCAGCGCCGACGGCACCACCGTCCGCGTGGGCCATGTCGGCCCGGGCCACCACACGCTGACGTCCCACACCCTGTGAGGTCGCACACCCGGAGATCGCGCGCCGGGTGAGCTGTCCCGCCGGGTGAGATGTCCCGCCAGGTGACGTCGGGGCCGGCCGGTCGCGGGTGCGCGATCGGCCGGCCCTCGGCGTGGTCAGCTCTGCGGGGTCGACGGCGACCAGGCGCTGCCGTCGTAGAAGTAGGTGGGGTCGTTCTTCAGTCCCACCGTGCGGAAGGGCTTGCCGTGGTCGTCGACCCGCAGGGTGCCCTGGCGGTCGCCGCAGGTCCAGACGAGTTCCAGGTACCAGCTGACGTCGCGGTCCGAGGTGTGCGCGTCCACGTCGAGGACCTGCGAGTCGCGGGCGATCTGGAAGGGGAAGGTGGACAGCACGGGCGTCGAGCCGTCGTCCACGTAGCCGCGCACCGGGCGGGCCCGCGGAGCGGTCGTGTCGAGGTCGACGGCGAACGACGCCGGTTCGAGGCCGCCGCCGCATCCCGAGCCGGGGGTGTAGCCGTTCCCCTTCGGCGCGGCCGTGCTGCTGACGACGCGCACGTACAGCGCGTGCAGCACCACCGGCTGCCCGGACACGCTCTGCGCGGTCACCTGGAGCCGCAGGTCCCCGGCCGGTACGCCGCCGAGCGCGCCGGCCCACGCGTCGTCCTGCTGGAGTGACGGCGGGGGCGGGACCTTGCCCGGCGGCTGCCGCAGCAGGAACCACTGGCCGCACTGGGTGTCCCAGTTGTCCGACAGCACGGTCACCTGGACCGGCGGTGACGAGCTGCCCGCGGCCGGCGGCGTGGTGGGCGCGGTGGATCGGGAGGGCGCGCCGGCCTTCCGGCCGGACGCCGTCGTGGTGGGAGCGGGGCTCGCCGGCGCGGTGGTCGTGGTGGTCGCGGCGGGGGCGCCGACGACGGCCGCGGCCGTGGTCCGCGGGCGCGAGGCGGCGGGAGCGCCGCGGTCGGCGCCGTGCGCGGAGTGCAGCACCAGCGGAAGCACCGCGGCCATCGCGGCGGCGGCTCCCACCGCGACCCTGGTCCGGCGCCGCCAGGACGAGGAGGGCTCGCCGCCGGCCTCGGGCAGCTCGGCCAGGTCCGGCAACTCGGGTGCTTCGGGCGGACCGGGCGGTCCGGGCGCCTCGGGCGGACCAGGGGCGGCGGGCGGGTGCGGCGCCGATATGCCCGCTCCCGCGTCGCCGGGCTCCACGACTCGCGACGCGCCGTCCACCCCCGAGCCGTCCACCCCCGCCGCGGCCACTCCCGTAGCGCCGGGCCCTGCCGCGTCCGGAGGCGCCGCCTCGTCCGCGCCGTCCGGTGGGACGTCGGCGGGTGCGGCCGATCCGGGTGCGGCCGATCCGGGCGCCGCCGGCTCCGGCCCGGCCGGCGCGGCAGACGTGCGGTACTGCTCGCGGCGCCGCTCCGCGCTCGCCAGCAGCCACAGCTGATGCAGCGCCACCAGTTCCTCCGGACCCGCACCGCACAGCCGCGCGAACCGCTCCACGGGGCCGTACTCGGTGGGGACCGCGGCGCCGTTGCAGTAGCGGTGCAGGGTGGAGGTGCTCACGTGCGTCCGGGCGGCGAGCGCACCGTACGTACGCCCCGACTGGTGCTTCAGTTCGCGCAGCCGACTCGCGAACTCCTCGACATATGTGCTCATTCCGCCCTCTTGCTCGTCCCGGGCCGACATTCCAGGAAGCGTCATTCTCGCAGTTCAGGGGGGTGGAACGGTTCCAGTGCCCTCAACTGTGGCCAGACTGTCGAACGCGGGACGCGGCACGGCGCAGAGTTACGGCATCCCACCGCTCCACCACTCACAGCGAAGGCATGCCACCGTGAACGTGAAATCCGTCCTGACCTCCTCCGCGGTCCTCCTCGTCAGCGCCCTCGGCCTCACCGCCTGCCAGTCCGGTTCCACCTCCGCGAGTGACGCGACTCCCTCGCAGCAGGCGAGTGCCGCTTCCGTCGCCTCGGGTGACAAGGAGTCGGCCTCCGCGCCCGCCGCCTCCCCCTCGGACCGGTCGACGTCCGGCGGCTCCTCCTCCGGCGGCTCGGCCGGCTCGAAGGGCTCGACCGGCTCCGGCAACTCCGGCGGCACCGGTGGTTCCGGCGGCAGCACCTCGGGCTCCCACGCCACCAGCGACAGCTACGCCTTCGCCCACCCCTGCACGGCGGGCCAGGTGCGGGTGACCGTGACCCGCCGCGACTCGGCGCCCACCCAGCGGGTGATCGAGGTCCGCAACACCGGCGCCTCCTCCTGCGGCCTGAGCTACTTCCCGCTGGTCTCCCTGGACGACTCGCACGCCGCGGACGGCGGCAAGGCCGTCAAGCCGCTCATCCCGAGCGGCCTCGGCGGCGCGCCGGCCTTCCCGGTCTACGCGGGGCACACCGCCTACGCGGTCCTCGACCTCGACCCCAGCGGCGCGACCTCCGGGACCGTGGACGGCATCGACGAGCTGAACGTCCTGGCGAACGGCGACCACATGCCGAACGCCGACACCGTCAACTTCCGGCTCGGCTCGGGTTCCCTGGTGCTCAAGCCGAAGCTGGGCCTGTACGGGGCCACCGTCGCCGAGGCGGTCGCGTCCATGCGGACCGCCGACACCAGTTCCTGACCGCGCGGCGCGGCGCCCTCGCTCCGGCCGGCCGTGGTTGACCCTCGACCATGTCGAGGGTCGACAGTTCCAGAAGTGGAGAGCGAGATGCGCAGCATCGGCGAGATGGCCCGGGACAGCGGACTGAGCGTGAGCGCCCTGCGGTTCTACGACGGCGCGGGCGTGCTGCCCCCGGCCCGGGTGGACCCGGTCAGCGGCTACCGCTGGTACGACCCGGAGCAGCTCGACGAGGCGCGACTGCTGGCACGGCTGCGCCGGACCGGTATGCCGCTGGCGGACATCCGGCTGGTGCTGGCCGGCTGGTCCGGTGCGGACACCGACCTGGTGCGGGGGTTGCTCCGGGCGCAGGTGCGCCGGCTGGAGCGGGGCCTGGCCGAGGCTCGCGGCGAGCTGTCCACGGTCCGCGCACTCCTCGACCGCAGGGAGAACCCCATGGCTCCGCTCCGCACCACGGCCCTCCGTCTCACCGTCGCCGCACCCGCCCTGGCCGCCGCGCTGGACGCGGTCCGCTTCGCCGCCGGCACCGACCCCGACCTTCCCGTGCTCGGCGGCGTGCTGGTCGACGTCGCGGACGGGGCGCTGCACACCGTGGCCACCGACCGCTACCGGCTGGCCGTCGCACGGGCCGCCGTCACCGCTCAGGACGGGCCGCCCGCCCGGTTCGTGGTGCCCTCCCCGCTCGCCGACGCGATGCGCGCGCTGCTGCCCGCCGCGGGAGAGGTCGAACTCGCCCTGGACGGCGACCAGGTGGCCCTGGAAGCCGGGGGCCGCCAGGCGGCCGGCGAGTGTCTCGGCCACGGCTTCCCCGACTACCGCCGGCTGGTCCGGCTGCCGGCGGGCACCCGCGTCCCCGTCGACGCCCCGGCCTTCCGCCGGGCGGTGGAAACCGGCCCGGTGCGCGCCGGCGAGGCGCCGGCGGGCGAGCGAGGGGGACAGGGGGCGGAGCTGAGCCTCCTCAAGGTGACCGGGGACGGCTCCGCGGTGACCGTCTGCGCGGACGGCGACGACGATCCGGGCCGGGTCGCCGTCAACCGCCGATACCTGCTGGACGCCCTGGACGCGGCGGCCGGCGACCGGCTGGTGCTGGAGTTCGGCGCCCCCACGGCGCCCCTGGCGATCCGGCGGGCCGACACCGACGACACCTTCTCGGTGCTGATGCCCGTCCGCCTGGAGAGCTGAGCGTACGGCCGGGCCGCTGCGTGCAGCTGCGCGTACGGCCGGGCCCTGCGTGCAGCTGCGCGCGTACGGCTACGTGCAGTCCGGGCAGAGCCCGCGGTAGGTGACCTCGGCGGCGGAGACGGTGAAGCCGAAGCGCTCCTCGACCGGGAGGGCGGCGAGCGGGTCGCCGGTGGGGTGGACGTCGCGCACGGTGCCGCAGCCGGCGCACACCAGGTGCTGGTGCGGGTGGTGGGCGTTCGGGTCGTACCGCTTGGCGCGGCCGTCGGTGGCGACCTCGATCACCTCGCCGAGGGAGACCAGCTCGCCGAGCGTGTTGTAGACCGTCGCCCGCGAGATCTCGGGCAGGCGGGCGATGGCGCGGGCGTGCACCTCGTCGGCGGTGAGGTGCACGTGGTCGCCGTCGAGCACCTGCGCGACGACACGCCGCTGGGAGGTCATCCGCCAGCCGCGGGCCCGCAGTCGCTCCACCAGGTCGCTCATGTCGGTTCACCTATTCGGGATCGCGGAATGACCGCACTTTACCAGTGAGCGTCCGGAATTTGACCGGATATGCCCTTGGGCCCCTTCTTGACTTGGACTGCGTCCATCGTAGGATCGGTTCCGGCGACAGCCAAGGGCCAGGAAGCGCCCTGTACGGCAGGAGACGCCGACACGGCAGGAGCAGGAGCAGGAGACACAGACGTCGAGCCGCTCACCCGCGGTTTCCGGGCCGTTCCGGCTCCGCCGGGCGCTCCGCGGCTCCCCTGTCCCGCCTCCCCGGCTCCTCCACCGCCCGCAGTGCCTGAGCACCGTGATCCGCCAGGTCCGGAAGGATTTCCATGTCTGACAACACCCACAACAACGACGCGATCGTCGTGGACGCCAAGACGGAGGGCGCGGGAGGCTGCCCGGTCGCGCACGACCGCGCCCCGCACCCGACCCAGGGCGGCGGGAACCGCGGCTGGTGGCCGGACCGGCTCAACCTGAAGATCCTCGCCAAGAACCCCGCCGTGGCCAACCCGCTCGGCGAGGACTTCGACTACGCCGCGGCGTTCGGCACCCTCGACCTCGCGGCCGTCAAGCAGGACGTCGCCGAGGTGCTCACCACCTCGCAGGACTGGTGGCCGGCCGACTTCGGCAACTACGGCCCGTTCATGATCCGGATGGCCTGGCACAGCGCGGGCACGTACCGGATCAGCGACGGCCGCGGCGGCGCCGGCGCCGGGCAGCAGCGCTTCGCCCCGCTCAACAGCTGGCCGGACAACGGCAACCTGGACAAGGCCCGCCGCCTGCTGTGGCCGGTGAAGAAGAAGTACGGCCAGAGCCTGTCCTGGGCCGACCTGCTGATCCTCGCCGGCAACGTGGCGCTGGAGTCGATGGGCCTGGAGACCTTCGGGTTCGCCGGCGGCCGCGAGGACGTCTGGGAGCCGGAGGAGGACGTCTACTGGGGCCCGGAGACCACCTGGCTCGACGACCGGCGCTACACCGGCGACCGCGAGCTGGAGAGCCCGCTCGGCGCCGTCCAGATGGGCCTGATCTACGTCAACCCCGAGGGCCCCAACGGCAACCCGGACCCGATCGCCGCGGCCCGCGACATCCGTGAGACGTTCCGCCGGATGGCGATGAACGACGAGGAGACCGTGGCGCTGATCGCGGGCGGCCACACCTTCGGCAAGACCCACGGCGCCGGCCCGGCCGACGCCGTCGGCGACGACCCCGAGGCCGCGCCGATCGAGGCGCAGGGCCTGGGCTGGAAGAACAGCTACGGCACCGGCAAGGGCGCGGACGCCATCACCTCCGGCCTGGAGGTGACCTGGACCAGCACGCCCACCCGGTGGAGCAACGGCTTCTTCGACAACCTCTTCGGCTACGAGTGGGAGCTCACCAAGAGCCCGGCCGGCGCCAACCAGTGGAAGCCGAAGGACGGCGCCGGCGAGGGCACCGTCCCGCACGCCCACGACGCCTCGAAGAAGATCGCGCCGTCGATGCTCACCACCGACCTGGCGCTGCGCTTCGACCCGGTCTACGAGCCGATCTCCCGCCGCTTCCACGAGAACCCGGCGGAGTTCGCGGACGCGTTCGCCCGTGCCTGGTACAAGCTGACCCACCGCGACATGGGCCCGAAGTCGCTGCTGCTCGGCCCGGAGGTGCCCGCGGAGACCCTGCTGTGGCAGGACCCGCTGCCCACGGCGGACTACGAGGCGATCGACGCCGCGGACGTCACCGCGCTCAAGGCGAAGATCCTCGGCACCGGCCTGACCGTCCCGCAACTGGTCTCCGCCGCCTGGGCGTCGGCCTCGACCTACCGCGGCAGCGACAAGCGCGGCGGCGCCAACGGCGCCCGGGTCCGCCTGGAGCCGCAGCGCGGCTGGGAGGTCAACAACCCGGACGAGCTGGCCACGGTGCTGCGCGCCCTGGAAGGCGTCCAGCAGGAGTTCAACGCCTCCTCCGGTGCGAAGAAGGTGTCGCTGGCCGACCTGATCGTGCTCGGCGGCGCCGCGGCGGTCGAGAAGGCCGCCAAGGACGGCGGGCACGCGATCGAGGTGCCCTTCACCCCCGGCCGGGTCGACGCGACCGACGAGCACACCGACGCGGAGTCGTTCGCCGCGCTGGAGCCGGGCGCCGACGGCTTCCGCAACTACGTCGGCAAGGGCAACCGGCTGGGTGCCGAGTACCTGCTGCTCGACCGGGCCAACCTGCTCACGCTCACCGCTCCGGAGACCACCGTCCTGGTCGGCGGCCTGCGCGTGCTGGGCGCCAACCACGACGGTTCGAAGCTCGGTGTGCTCACCGACGCCCCGGGCACCCTGACGAACGACTTCTTCGTCAACCTGCTCGACCTGGGCACCACGTGGACGCCGACCTCCGAGGACTCGACCACCTTCGAGGCCCGCGACGACGCCACCGGCGCGGTCAAGTGGACCGGCACCCGTGCCGACCTCGTGTTCGGCTCGAACTCCGAGCTGCGCGCGCTGGCCGAGGTGTACGCGAGCGACGACGCGAAGCAGAAGTTCGTCACGGACTTCGTCGCGGCGTGGACCAAGGTGATGGACCTCGACCGGTTCGACCTCGCCTGAGCGACCGCTCTGCACTGCCGAACGCGCGGACCGCGCCGGGGCCATGGCCCGGGCGCGGTCCGCGCCGTTTCGGCGCCCAGGGCTCAGGGGGCCACGGCTCAGAGCGCCAGGACTCAGGAGGGCCAGGGCTCAGGGGGCCAGGAGGGATTCGGCCGTCGCGGTGCGGGCGTACAGGACGCTGCGGCCGGTGCGGTGCGCGGTGGTGAGGCCCGCGTCGCGCAGCGCGGTGAGGTGCTGGGAGACGGCGGGGGCCGACAGGCCGGTACGGGCGGCGAGCTCGGTGGTGGAGGCGGGGGAGTCGAGTTCGGCGAGCAGCAGCGCCTTCGACCGGCCGAGTACGGCGGCGAGCGCGTCGCCCCGGACCACCGGGCGGGACGCCCACAGGGTGCCGACGCCCCTTGCCGGGTAGGCCAGTTGGGGCGGGTCCGGGGGCCGCACGAGGGTGAGGGGGCCCGGACCGGTGAAGGCGGAGGGGATCAGCAGCAGCCCCGCGCCCGCGGTGTTCCGGGCCAGGGCCCGCCGTCGGCGGCCGAGCCGTAGCGCGCTGTCGTTCCAACTCACCGAGGGGTGAAGGTCGTTGAGCAGCGCGGCCGCGCCGTGCTCGGCGACCTGGCGGGCGCGGTGGAAGATGTCGGCGTCGAGCACCGCGCGGACCCGGGCCCAGTAGGGAGCCAGCGCCACCTCCCAGTAGGCGGTGATCTCCTCGGCGAGCGGCGGGAGTTGGGCGCGCGGTTCGGCGTGCAGGGCGCGGGCGCGCGGGCCGAGACCGCCCGGAGCCGCGCGGAGCCGATCGAGGTCGTGGCGGACCTGGGCGGCGGGTGCGGCGAGGACCCGGGCCAGTTCCGCCGCGAGGGTGGGGGCGGGGCCTGCGGGCGCGGGGTTGAGGAAGTCCGGAACGTAGCCGTCCGGCGCGTCGGGCGGGATGAGTTCGGCCAGCCTGCCGCGGTCCAGCCCGGCGGCGGCCACCCGCGGCCGCACCTGGTCGATCCAGGGCTGGTGCACGGCGTGCGCCGCGCGCGAGCGCAGCAGCCGGAAGCTGGTGCCGACCTCCCACATCGGCGAGACGGCGAACCGCGTCTGCGCCAGATCGCTGGTCGAGAACGCCAGTTCCGCGGGAATCGGGGCCTCCGGGATTTCGGTATTCCTTAATCGTTGGCACCGAGCCTAGTGCGCGGCGAGCATGCCGGCATGACCTCGAAGAACATGACCTCGGGCAGCGCGGAAGCGAATCCGGAACGTCCGGCAGGTCCGGCAGGTCCGGCAGGTCCGGCCGGCCCGGCTCCTTCCGCGGCGCCGGCGGGGGAGCCCGGTCCGGCGGCGGGCGGGACCGGGGAGCCGGCACCCGCGGGACCCGCCACTTCCATGGCCGGCAGGACCGACAGGACCGACAGGACCGACAGCACGGCCGGCCCCGACGGCCCCGGCCGTACGACCGCCGCCGGCCCCGCCGACTCCCGCCCCCGCCCGGTCACCGCGGACGCGTCCGGCACCTGGGTGCTCGGCGACCTTCCCGTCCACCGGATCGGGTTCGGCGCGATGCGGCTGCCCCAGACCGGCGAGGCGTTCGCGGCCGGAGCGGCACCCCGCGACCGCGGCCAGGCGATCCGCGTGCTGCGCCGCGCGGTCGAGCTCGGCGTGAACCACATCGACACCGCCGCCTTCTACTTCTCGCCGCTGCGCTCGGCGAACGAGCTGATCAACGCCGCGCTCGCGCCCTACCCCGAGGGCCTCGTCCTCACCACCAAGGTCGGACCCGGCCGCGACCCGTCCGGCCGGTGGCAGCCGCACGCGGGGCCCGGGCAGTTGCGCGGCCAGGTCGAGGAGAACCTGCGGCAACTCGGCCGCGACCACCTCGACGTGGTGAACCTGCGGATCGTCGGCACCGACTCGATCGCCGAACGCTTCGGCGCCTTGGCCGAGTTGCGCGCCGCGGGCCTCATCCGCCACCTCGGCGTCTCCAACGTCCGCCCCGCGCAGCTCGCCGAGGCCCGGGCGATCGCCCCGGTGGTCTGCGTGCAGAACGCGTACGGCGTCGGCTCGGCGCCCGAGCAGCGCGACTTCGTCCGGGCCTGCGGCGAGCAGGGCGTCGCCTACGTGCCGTTCTACGCGATCGCCGGCGCCGGCGGCCAGGCGGGCGCGGGCGGCACCGAGAGCGAGGACGTGCTCGCCGTCGCCCGCGCGCACGGCGCGACCCCCGCGCAGGTCCGGCTCGCCTGGACCCTTCAGCACGGCCCGCACGTCCTCGCCATCCCCGGCACCGGCGACCCCCGCCACCTCGCCGAGAACCTCGCCGCGAGCGCGCTGCGCCTCACCCCGGCGGAGGTGGCCCGCCTCGACGCGGTGCGCCGGTGACGCGGTCGCGCCGACCGGCCGCCCCGAGCCGCGCACGGCATACCGGACGAATGGGGCGTGGCGGCGCGGATATCGGGGGTCGGGGTCTGCATGATGGCGGGGCGGGTGTCTGTCGTCGGTCGCGGGTTCCGAGTGAAGTGGGTGGAGCATGCCGGAGCAGGAGCTCTCGTCGTACGGATCGGCTCGCGGGGTGAACCGGCGGGCGCTGCTTCAGGCGGCCGGCCTGGGTGCCGGGGTGCTCGCGGCCGGCGGCTTGGCGGCCGGCCGCGCGGACGCGGCGGGCCTGGGCGGCATCCCGGCCACCAGGAGCGGTGCGGGCGCGGCGGGCCCGGCGGACGCGCCGCTGGACGCCGTGAGCGCGGACCTGCCGCTCACCGGGGGACCGGACTTCCCGATCGGCCTGTTCTGGCCGCCGCACCCGTACGAGACGACGCTCGCCCGCTACCGGGAGATCACGGACGCCGGGTTCACCTTCCTGATCACCGGCAACTACCAGTTCGACGCGCGCAGCGCGGGCTACGCGCTGGGCATGGCGGACCAGGTCGGGCTGAAGGTGGTGGTCGCGGGCGACCCGCGGATCGAGGCGATCGCCCAGTACCTGACGATCACCGACGACCGCACCGTGCCGTCGTCGATCACCACGGCCGACGCCGCCTCCTGGGTGCGCACCTCGCTGGGCAGCTACGCGAACCACCCGTCGCTGGCGGGCCTCAGCGTCTACGACGAGCCCGCCCGCGCCCGGTTCCCCAACGTCGGCGCGCTGACCGGCATCGTCCGCAAGACCGCGCCGGCCCTGCTGCCGTACGCCAACATCAACCGCGGCAACGGCGCGACCTACGCCGACTTCGTGCAGAGCTACCTCGACACGGTCAAGCCCGCCCTGATCTCCTTCGACCGCTACCCGATCCTCACCGACGGGATCGACATCGACTACTTCGACACCTGGGCGATCGTCCGCGCCGCGTCGCTGAAGTCCGGCCTGCCCGCGTGGACCTACATCCAGTCGACCGGCTACAACAACCACCGGGTGCCCACCGCCTCGCAGTTGGCGTGGCAGGTCAACATCAGCCTGGCGTACGGCTGCAAGGGCATCCAGTACTTCACCTACTGGACCCCCGACCCGGCCCGCGGCGAGGGCTACACCCAGGCCCTGATCACCACCGACGGCGAGCGCACCCCGCTCTACGACGCCGCCACCGCGCTGAACACCGGCTGGCTCCAGCCGGTCGGCCGCCAACTCAAGCCGCTCGTCTCGGAGTCCGTGCAGCACGCGAACGACACCCCGCTGCCGCCCGGCACCACCGCGTTCACCCCGGGCGACCGCCTCACCGCGGTCACCGGTGACGCCGCCGTCCTCGGGCTCTTCAAGCCGGCCCCGGGCGCCGCCGACGACGGCACCCGCCACCTCCTCGTCGTCAACCGCGACCCCGACGCCCCCGCGTCCGTCCAGATCCGCGTCGACCCGGCCCAGGTCAAGGCCGTCGCGAGCTTCACCCCCGCGACCGCCGCCTACACCCCCGTCCCCGCCTCCCCCACCCTCGCCGTCATCCTCCCCCCGGGCGCCGCGTCCCTCTACCGCCTCTCCCCCAACTGACTCCCGGTGGCCGCCTCTTCACCGGGCGCGGCCGCGGACTGGGTGGGGAGGAGGGTGGTGCGGTCGTTCTGGAGGACCCAGAGGTCGTGGAAGAGGCCCGGGGCGTCGCGGAGTCGGGGGAAGGTGCCGTACTGGACGAGGCGGCCCTTGTCGAGGACGGCGATCTTGTCCGCGACGGTGACGTTGGCCAGGCGGTGGGTGACCAGGACCACGGCGCGGTCGGCGGCGAGCGCGCGCAGCCCGGTGAAGATGCGGTGTTCGGCGCGGGGGTCGAGCGCGGCGGTCGGCTCGTCCAGCACGAGCAGGCCCGCCCGGCGGTGGAACGCCCGTGCCAGGGCCACGCGTTGCCACTGGCCACCGGACAGTTCCTGGCCGCCCCACCACTCGCGGGCGAGCAGGGTGTCGAGGCCGGAGCGCAGCGCGGCCACCACGTCGTCGGCGCCCGAGGCGCGGGCGGCGGAGTGCACGGCGTCGTCGGCGTCCGACGCCCCGTCGCCCGGCACCGCCTGGCCCAGGGTGATGTTCTCCCGGGCGGTCAGCGGCCACTGCGCGTAGTCCTGCGGCACGACCGCGACCCGGCGCCAGGCCGCTTGCGCGTCAAGGGTGTCGGTGTCGGCGCCGTCCCAGGTCACGGCGCCCGCCGTGGGCAGGTAGAGCGCGGCGAGCAGCTTGCTGAGCGTCGTCTTGCCGGAGCCGTTCTCCCCCACCAGGGCGAGGACTTCGCCACGGCGCACCTCGAGGGTGACATCCCGCAGGGACGGCCCGTCGGCGTCCGGGTAGGTGTAGTCGACGTGCTCGGCGCGTACGGTCACCGGTCCGGTGGGCACGGCCGCGCCGCGCCGGATGCGGTGGCCGCCGGCCTCGTCGAGGAAGCCGGACCAGTCGTCGAGGTACATGCCGGTGCGGAAGATGATCGCGCCGTAGCCGACGATGCCGTGCAGCCCCGACGCCACCGACCGCAGCGCGAAGGTCGCGGTGCCGGCGGAGGCGACGGAGATCCGGCCGGTGCCGATCAGGGCGATCAGCGCCGCCCAGACCGCGCCGGCCGCGAGCCCCCCGACGAGGCTGCCGATCAGCGAGGTCTTGGCCGCCTGCCAGGCCGCGCGGTCGGTGGCGGCGTCCACCCGGGCGCCGGCGGCGCGGTACTTGCCGAGCAGGAAGTCGGCCATGGTGCCGGAGCGGATCTGGTCGGCGTTGTCCTTGTCGACCAGGTGCCAGCGCAGCAGCCCGAGCAGGCGCCGGTCGCCCATGGTGTCCAGCGAGGCGAGGTAGTTCAGACGGGCGGCCCGCACCCCGGCGACCGCCTGCGGGAGTGCCGCGAGCAGCAGCAGCGGCAGCAACAGCGGGTGCACGGAGGTCAGCACGGCAGCCGCGGCGACCAGCGAGGCGGCCGCGGCGAGGATGTTCTGCGACTGGTTGAGCAGGTCCTGCGAGACCTCGACACCGCGATCGGCCGCGTCCCAGCGGTCGTTGTACCCGGGGTGGTCGTATGCCGTCAGTTCCGCGTGGGTCGCCGCGTCCAGCAGCCGCAGCTCCGCCTCGCGGGCGATCCGCGGGGCCAGCCGGGTGGACAGTCCGCCGACCGCGATGCCCAGCACCGCCCGGATGCCCGCCGCCGAGGCGAGCAACACGATCGACGGCACGGCCTGGTGCAGGCGTTCGGTGATGTGACCCGAGGCGATCACGGCGGTGATGGTGCCGGTGACGGCGAGCAGGCCGACGGCCTCCAGCACGCCGGAGAGCACCTGGCAGACCAGCAGCGCGGTCACCGCCCCGCGGTCCACCTGCCAGGCCATCCGCAGCGCCCGGCTGATCAGTTGGGGCAGCCGGCGGGCCATCGCGCGCAGGGTGATGGCGTGGCCGGCGTCGAGCAGCCGACCGCCGGGGATCTCCCACCGCATCTGCTCGGACGGAGGTTCCGGAGGCTGTTCGGACGGCACCCCGGTGCCGGTGCCGGCCTCAGTGCCGGTGCCGGCCCCGGTGTCCGCATCGGACGCCGTGCCGCCGTCCGGCGGTTCTCCCGCGGAGCCGTGCGACGGCGGCACGGCCTGGGCCCCGGGTGACGGCTCGGTCATCGGGGTCCCCCTCCGCCCTGCGATCCGGCCCACCAGTCTGCCCCCGGCCCCGCCCACGAACCCGGACGACGCCGAAACACCCCCCGGCGCGCGGGCGCACCCGCCACCGAGCGGCGTACGCCCAGGCGCTTCCACCCCGGCGCGTTCCCTCGCCCGGCGCGCCACCGCCACCGCCACCGACACCGCGCGGGGGATCACCGCGGGGGATCGCCGGGCAGCACGCCCGCCGCACACCCCACCCGGGTCACGCCCCTTCCGGCGGACCCGCCTCGCTCACGGCGCCTCGTGGAGCCGGGTCAGCAGAGCCGTCAACCGGCGCTGGTCGGCCGGGCCGAGCGGTGCCAGCAGTTCGGCGT
The DNA here is from genome assembly GCF_040702025.1 of Streptomyces sp. NPDC088194. Taxonomy (NCBI): domain Bacteria; kingdom Bacillati; phylum Actinomycetota; class Actinomycetes; order Kitasatosporales; family Streptomycetaceae; genus Streptomyces; species Streptomyces sp. NPDC088194. Next base: position 44,907 of record NZ_JBFBIV010000063.1, read on the forward strand.
TGGCCGCCTCGGCCAGCACCGCGCAGCGCGCGAGGACGGCCTCGCCCTCGGCGGTGACCGTGACCGCGTTCTTGCGGCGGTCGGCGGGGTCCGGGGCACGCTCGACGAGCCCCGCCTCCTGGAGGTGGTTGAGGATGCCGACCATGTCCTTGGGGTCGACCGCGAGCCGGCGCCCCAGGTCGGCCTGCGCGACGGGACCGTACTCGGCGGTCGCGGCCAGCACCGCGTGCTGCATCAGCTTCAGCCCCTCCGCGGCGATCGCCTCGGCGACCAGCCCCCTGCCCCGCGCCGCGACGCGGCCGACCAGCCAGGTCGGCAGGGACTGGATGTGCGCGAGGGCTGACGTCATGGACCGAGCCTACCCAAATTCATTGGACTCCCCAACGACAATCTCCTATCGTTGGGATGCCCAACGAAACGGATCGGGGAGTCCATTGCTGCGCATGCGCCATGAAGCGAACGGCGGGTCCGAGGTGCTGTCCGCCGAGGAGGTCGAGCGCCCCGAGGCGGGAGCCGGAGAGGTGCTGATCCGGGTCGAGGCGATCGGGGTGACCCTGCCCACCGTGCGCAAGCTCCGGGAGAGCGCCGAGCCCGTCCCGCTCGGCGGCGAGGTCGCCGGGGAGGTCGTCGCCGTCGGCGCGGGAGCCACGGCTTTCCGCGTCGGAGAGCGCGTGACCGGGCTGTGCTTCGCCGACGCCTACGCGCAGTACGCGGTCCTCGACTCCGCGATGGCGTCCCGCGTGCCGGACGGCGCGAGCGCCGTGGAGGCGGTCGCGCTGGTCCGCAGCGGGCTGGTCGCACGCGGCGCGTACGAGGCCGCGCGGGTCGCGCCGGGCGAGTCGGTCCTGGTCACGGCGGCGGCCAGCGCGGTGGGCACGCTCGCCCTCCAGTACGCCAGGGCCGGCGGCGCCGGACGCGTGGTCGCCGCCGTCAGCAGCGCCGGCAAGGCCGACTTCGTCCGCGGCATGGGCGCCGACGAGGTCGTACGGTACGAAGACGCCGACTGGGGCGGCCCGTTCGACGCGATCCTCGACGGCGTCGGCGGCGACCTGCTCGGCCCCGCCGTGCGGACCCTGGCGACGGGCGGCCGGCTGGTGGCCTTCAGCTCCGGCGGCGGCACCGTGGAGGCGTACGAACTCCTGGTCCGCGGCGCCTCGGTGATCGGCTTCCAGATGAGAGCCGTCGCCCTCGGCCGACCGGAACTCTACGGCCGCTGGCTGCGCGAGCTCTGGCACCTGCGCGACGCGGGCACGCTGCGCACCGCGGTGCACGAGGAGATCCCGCTCGCCGAAGCGGCACGGGCGCACGCCCTCATCGAGCAGCGCCGCAACCTCGGCAAGGTGGTCCTGATCCCCTAGCGCCGTCGCCATCGCCGTCGCCGTTGCCGTCACGTGACGGGCTCTGGGCCCGGTCCGCTACCCGCACTACCCGCGCTTCGTGCGCTTCCGCTGCGCGGCGGCGGCGCGCGGCGGCGGGGCGTCCTCGTCCCCGTCCACCGGCTGCCACTGGGGGCTCTCCGCGAGCAGGCCGTCGATCCGGCCGCGTAGGTCGTCCCGATCGGAGGGGTCGAGGCCGACGGGCGCCTGCCGCAGCACCGGCTCCAGCATCAGCCAGCGCTCCTCGACCCGCGCGGGATTGCCGGAGATCCGGCGGGCGGCGGCGGTGTCGCGCCGCTCCTTCTCCTCCAGGGCGAGCACGGCCGCGAGTGCGCGGACCGCGTCGGCGGCGTCGGCGCGGCCGGCGGCCGTCAGGTCCTCGGCGGTCGCCCCCACCGCGTGGGCGAAGCGGGCCACGGTCTCACCGGTGCCGCGGTACGCCACCTTCGTCCGGTTCACCGACTGGAAGCCCTTGATGATGCAGCGCCACCACGGCTCGCTCAGCTTCCGCTTGGAGTAGCCCAGCTTCTTCGCGACCGCCGCGCTCACCTCGGTCCGCGCGGCGACCATCCGCCCGGACAGGCCCTGTCTCTCCGCGGCCGCGGCGAGCAACAACCCCTCAGGGGGCGGCCGCAGGGTCTCAGTCATGACGCGAGCTTCGCACCACCGCGCACCCGCCGTCCAACACCCCGGAGCGTCCACGAACCGCCGGCACCTTCTGCCGATCAGCGGACCCGGCGACCCGCGGACCCGGGGCCCCGCGGGTCAGCCGGTCGTGACCACGCGGGCGGACAGGTGGACCAGGCGGGCCACTCCGAACTGGAGCATCAGCGGCAGCGTGTGCGCGGCGGTGACGCCGTGCACCGCGCTGAAGGTGACGGTCGGGCCGGTGCCGCCGAAGGTCACCGTGGTGCCGTCGGGCAGGTAGATCCCCGCGTCCATCAGGGAGCCGGGGGCGCCGCTCTTGCCGGCCCCGGCGATGGCGCCGCGACCGGCGTCCGGGGTGCCCACCATGTCCAGGTGCTCGGGCACCCCGCTGTCGTTGCGGACCGCCATCGTCAGGGTGCCGTTGCCCGCGCTGTCGAGGTGGGCGACGGCGTCGGTGATGGTCAGATCGACGTCGGCCTCGTGCACGGTGACCTGCCCGGGCGTGTCCGTCGTCGGGGCCTGCGACGGCGCCGCGTGGGACGTGCCGGAGGAGTGCGTGCAGGCCGTGGCGCACGCGGTGAGGGCCGCCGCGACCGCGATCGCCCGGGTGGCGCGTGAGGCTCGGGACGACCGGAAGGCGGTTCGGCGGTTTCGGCTCATTTAGGCATCATGCCAACCCGCGCGCCCGGCCTCGTGGCCGCCCCCGCCAATCCGCCCGCCCGGCGCGACCGCCGGCCCCGGACCCACCCGACCGCCTGGCCCACGGCCCGCGCGCGCACCCGGCCCACGCGGCCACGCGCGCGCCCCTCCGCCCGGCCCCATCAGTCGGACTCCTTCCGGGCCCGCAGCAACGTGGCGATCTGCCGCACGAGTTCGTCGTTGCTGGAGACCGGCTTGCCGGAGACCAGGGCACCGAGCCGCTCCGCGGTCTGGAAGTCGTACGCGCGTTCCCGCTCCTGCCCGGGGACCTTCTCGTACTCCTCCTCGGCGCGGAACCCGACGGTCAGGTCGACCGCCTTCGCGATGATCCAGGTGAGGACGAAGGAGAACGCCATGACGGCGAGGATCGCCACGACCTGGCGGCCCAGGAGGCCCCCTCCGCCGCCGTAGAACAGGCCCTTCTTGCCGCTGACCCGCGCGGTGGCGAGGAGTCCCACCATGATCAGGCCGATCAGCCCGCCGACCCCGTGCACCCCGACCACGTCGAGCGTGTCGTCGAGGTTGAGACGGAACTTGAGGGTGATGGCGAAGGCGCACACCGCGCCCGTGACCAGACCGGTGATGACCGCGCCGAGGGTGTTGATCTCGCCGCACGCGGGCGTGATCGCGACCATGCCGGCGACCGCGGCGGAGACCACGCCCACGGTGGTGACGGTGCCCGTGCGCCACCTCTCGACCAGCGGCCAGGTCACCATCGCGGCCGCCGCGCCCAGCTGGGTGTTGATGAACGCGCCGGCCGCCGCGCCCTGGTCGGTCAGCGCCGAGCCGGAGTTGAAGCCGAACCAGCCGAACCACAGCAGGGCGACGCCGATCACCACCAGCGGGATGTTGTTGGGCCGCTCCTCCCGGCGGGCGAAGTCGCGCGGCGCGCGCAGCACCAGCGCGACCGCGAGCCCGGAGACCCCGGAGTTGAGCTCCACCGGCAGGCCGCCCGCGAAGTCGAGGGCGCCCAGGTGCCGGACGATCCAGCCGTCCGGGTCGAACACCCAGTGGGCGAGCGGCACGTAGACGATGAGCAGCCACAGCACCACGAAGACCAGCCAGCCCCTCATGGTGGCCCGGTCGGCGATGGAGCCGCTGATCAGGGCGACCGTGATGATCGCGAAGCCCATCTGGAAGGTGCTGAAGACATATGTGGGGATGTGCCCGCTCAGCGTGGTCAGCCCGATGCCGCGCATGAACGCGTGGTCCACGTTCCCGATGAGCCCCACCCCGCCGACGTCCGGCCCGAACGCCAGGGTGTAGCCGATCGCCCACCAGACGAGCGTGCCGAAGCAGAGCGCGGCGAAGCTCATCTTGATCATCATCAGGATGTGCCGGGTGCGCACCATGCCGCCGTAGAAGAACGCCAGCCCCGGCGTCATGAGCAGCACCATGGCGGTGGCGGCCAGCAGCCACGCGGTGTCACCGGAGTTGTAGGCGGGCGGCATCGGCGCGGGAGCGACGTTCACAGGGAGTACCTCACGGGTTACCTCACAGGGGGCGGGGTGCGGATCGTCGGATGGGGGCTGCGCCGCGCGCGGACCGTCGCCGCGGCCCGTACCGTCGCTACGCCTTGCGCAGGTCGGGGGCCGGACGGCCGGTGAGCAGCTCGCGCACGCGGTGCCACGCGGCGGTACGGGCCGCGGCGACCCTGATCGGGTCGCTGTCCAGCAGCCGGACCCAGGCGCCGCAGTCCCGCGGCAGCACGCTGGCGCCGTACCGGACCCCGAGGCCGGCCAGCGCCTCGTGCAGGGTGTCGGCGATCTCGGCGGCCGGCCGCAGGTCGGTGACCACGAAGAACGACGAGACGTGGTCGGCGCCGGCGAAGACCGCGGGACCGCCGCCGGGCACGTCGCCGTCCCGGCCGGAGGTCAGCCGGAGCGTGTCGATCGCCAGCAGCGTGCCGTCCGGCCGGGCCACCACCAGGTCGGTGGCCAGCGCCCGGTACTGGTGGCGCTCGCCCCGGGCGAGCCGGCCCGCGGTCAGGGTGTCCCCGAGCAGGACCGTCGCGCCGGGGGCCACGGTGACCTCGGTGCGCTGGTAGAACCGGGAGTCCCGGAACGGGATCACCGGGTCGGGCAGGTACTCCACGTAGCTGCCGGCCTCGGCGGTCAGCCGGACGAGCTGGGTCGCGTAGTCGTACTCCGTCCTGAACACCTTGCTCGCCGCCTGGGTGGTCAGGTGCACCTGGGTGCCGGGGCCGCAGCGGACGTCCATCCGGTAGCGGTCGGCCTGCACGATGCCGCCGCCGGTGGCCATCAGGTAGACGTAGCTCATGCCGGGCAGTTCGGGGTCGATCCACAGCGGCCGCATGATCTGCAGCGGCGTCTTCTGGTAGCGCTCGACGAGTTCGGTGCGGCCGCCCCGCACCGCGAAGGCCAGGTCGAGGATGCCGACCTTGGCCGCCGAGCCGGCGGGCAGCGTGTCGGGCGCCCCCGACGGGCCGACCACCTCGGGCGGGACCCGGGCCGCGCTGTAGTAGCCGGGGGCGAGCCGGTCGGGACGGGGACGGGCCGGGGCGCCCCGCACGTCAGACCAGCACCTTGCGGCGGGACTCCAGGTACCCGGCGATGTCGTCGATGCCGACGCCGGTGAGGCAGTCGGTCAGCACCACCGGGCGGTTCTCGCGGACCCGGTGGGCGTCGGCCTCCATCACGCCGATGTCGGTCCTGACGTACTGCGCGATGTCGATCTTGTTGATCACCAGCAGGTCCGAGTCGGTGATGCCGGGGCCGCGCTTGCGGGGCATCTTCTCGCCCTCGGCGGTGTCCAGCACGAAGAGGAACAGGTCGACCAGCGCGGGGCTGAAGGTCAGCGTGAGGTTGTCGCCGCCGGACTCGAAGAAGAGCATGTCGGTGTCCGGGAAGCGCTCCAGCATCTCGGCGCCGGCCGCGAGGTTCATGGTCGGGTCGTCGCGTACGGCGGTGTGCGGGCAGGCGCCCGTCTCCACGCCGACGACGCGCTCGGGCGCCAGGATGCCGTCGAGGGTGCGGCGGACGTGCTGCGCGTCCTCCTGGGTGTAGATGTCGTTGGTGATCACCGAGGGGTGGTGGCCGCGGGCGATCAGCACCGGCACCAGAGCCTCGATGAGCGCGGTCTTCCCCGACCCCACGGGTCCGCCGATGCCGATCCGCAGGACGTTGTCGTTCACGGTGCTCCCTGGAGTGTGTGGTGGGCGTGGCCGGCGGTGGGCGCCGGCGGGCGGGGGCCGGTCAGCTCGCGAAGAGCCGTGCCTCGGCCCGTTCGTGGCGGCCCGACATGACGTCCGAGGCGAAGGCGGTCGCCCCGACGTCGGCGAGTTCGCGGCGCATCGCGGCCTGTGCGGCGGCTTCGATGACGGGCGCGGCCCGCCGCAGCAGCAGTTGCGCCTTGCGGTGGTCGGTCAGCCGCAGCCGCAGGGCCGCGCCCGCGAAGCTCGCGCAGAACGCGAACAGGTCGGAGACGACGGCCTGGCGCAGCGGTACGCCCGCCGCCGCGTAGATGATCCCGGCGGCCACCGCCTGCGTGCCGGGCGCCGCACCGCCGCGGACCCGCTCGAAGTGCGCGCCGATCTCCGGGTGGTCGAAGACCTCCCGGGCCAGGTCGAGCAGTTGGCGGCCGGTCCGGGTGGACGCGAGCCGCATCTCCCGGCCCAGCTTGGTGGCAGTGATCGTCATGAACACATATCCGAGTATCGACGGCCGGGCTCCCGGCCGACACCGGATTACCGACCGCCCGCGCTCTGCTGCCCCCG